>JARICB010000040.1 GCA_029264225.1 Nocardioides sp.
CGTCGCGACCCTCAACGGGACGCTGACCGCCATTACCCGCACCATCGTGGCGATCCTGGAGACGCATCAGCAGGCCGACGGTTCGGTGCGTGTTCCGGAGGCGCTGCGGCCCTACCTCGGGGGCCTCGAGGTCATCAGGCCCGTGTCGTGACCTGGCAGCCGCGCCTGGTGGCGCTCGACATCGACGGCACGCTGCTGGAGTGGCTCGATGCCGACAGCGAGAACTACGAGAAGATTCAGCCCGAGGTCTACGCCGCAGTGCATCGGGCTCTCGACGCGGGCGCCCACGTCGTGCTGTCCAGTGGGCGATCCCCTCATGGCATGGACATCATCGCGGACCTGCTGAACCTCTCCGAGCGGGTCGATGACAAGTTGTGGATCGTCGCCTCCAACGGTTCGGTGATCTTCCGCTACCCGCCGATCGAGGTCGTGCACGAGGAGACCTTCGACGCCGCTCCGGCGGTCGCGGCGATCCTCGAATACCATCCCGACGCCCTGGTCGCGGTGGAGGAGCGCGGGATCCGCGGCTACCGCGTCAACCGGGTCTTCCCGCCGGGCGAGCTCACCGGCGAGCAGGTCATCTCCGAGGTCGACGACATCATCGGCGCGCCGGTCAGTCGTGTCGTCATCCGCGACCCGAACGCCACCGCCGAGGATTTCGCGGAGCTCGCCGCGAAGCTCGGCCTGCACGGCACCGACTACGTCGTCGGGTGGAGCGCGTGGCTCGACCTCTCCCCGGTCGGGGTCTCCAAGGCCTCCGGACTGGAATATGTCTGCGCCCAACTCGGACTCACCGCCGCCGACGTGCTCGCCATCGGCGACGGTCGCAACGACATCGAGATGCTCCGCTGGGCCGGCCGCGGGGTCGCCATGGGTCAGGCGATCGACGAGGTCAAGGCAGCCGCCGACGCCGTCACCGGCACGATCCAGAACCATGGGGCCGTGCAGGAGATGGACCGCTGGTTCGGAACTGGTTCGACCCCGGACGTCTCGTGACCCTGCCGGCGAGCGTCGCCACCCAGCGGCTGACCCTCGACCTGATCACCGCCGCCGAGGCGGCCGCGATGAGCGCCGGGCGGCGCGACCCGCGCTGGCACCCCGACTACCCGCGCACGGATGATCGTGATGCGGCCTCGATGGTGCGCGATGGCGACCCGTGGGGTCCGCGGCACATCACCCGCACCTTCGACGGGGTGGTCTTCGGCTCGATCGGCTTCTTCGGCCCGCCTGCCCCGGCGCCTGACGACGTCGCCGAGACCGAGATCGGCTTCGGGCTGGTGCCTGATGGGCGCGGTCGCGGGGTCGCCACGGAGGCAGTGCGCGCCCTGCTGGCGCAGACCGACGCCCTCGGCGTACGCGTGCGAGCATGCGTCGCTGCGGAGAACACGCCCAGCATCCGGGTGCTCGCCACCTGTGGCTTTACCGAGCTTCGCGGCGCCAACGAGGACGGCGAGCTCGTGATGGCCCGACCGTTGCCTCCGGCTGGAGGCTGACGTGCCTGGCGTCTCACCACCTCTGCCACGCCTGGTCGCTACCGACCTCGACGGCACGCTCCTGCACACCGACGGCACCGTGACCGCAAGGACCCGTGCCGTGCTCACCGCCCTGGATTCTCTCGACATCCCGGTGGTCTTCACGACCGGGCGTCCGATCCGCTGGATGGACGACCTGTGGAGCGACGTCGGCGGGCACGGCCTGGCGATCTGCAGCAACGGCGGCATCGTCTACGACGTGGCTACGCATTCGGTGACCCGCTCCTGCACCGTCGACGTCGACACCCTGATCACGGTAGGCCGCCTCCTGCGTGCTGCCATCCCCGGCACCACCTTTGCGCTGGAGACCACGACCGGCTTCGCGCGCGAGGAGGGCTTCTTGCCCCGGCTCAACGTCAATGCCATCCCGGGGGTGCCGCTCGGTCCGCTCGAGTCGATCGTGGACGACACGGTCGTCAAGTTGCTGGCCCGCCACGACGAACTGACGCCGGAGCCGTTCTGGGCCTTGGTGGAGTCGACTGTCGGACACCTGGTCACGACCACCTGGTCATCGATGGGGACGCTCGTGGAGATGAGTGCCGTCGGCGTGACCAAGGCCTCCACCCTGGAGCGGCTGGCCGCCGACCGGGGCGTGCGCGCCGCCGAGGTGATCGCCTTCGGCGACATGCCCAACGACCTGCCGCTGCTCCAGTGGGCCGGGTCGTCCTACGCCATGGCCAACGCCCATCCTTCGGTGCTGGCCCTCGCCGCGAACAGGGCCCCGCGCAACGACGAGGACGGCGTCGCATCGGTGTTGAGTGACGTGTTCGGCCTCTCGGTAGGGTGAGCGC
This sequence comes from Nocardioides sp., assembly GCA_029264225.1. Classification (GTDB taxonomy): domain Bacteria; phylum Actinomycetota; class Actinomycetes; order Propionibacteriales; family Nocardioidaceae; genus Nocardioides. The sequence continues at coordinate 2,324 of JARICB010000040.1, forward strand.
CATGTTGACGACCATGGCCCGCGTGCTGATCGCCGCGCTACTGGGGGTGTCCGGGCTCCTGCTCGCCAGCCCGGCGCCCGCATTCGCGTGCAAGTGCCAGGTCGCCGACATCGCCCAGCAGACGACCCGGGCCGACGCTGTCTTCGTCGGCACCGTCGACTCGGTGACCCCGGTCGGGAAACGCTATGAATACGCCGTCACGGCGATCAAGTCCTACAAGGGCACCGTTGAGCGCAACGTCACGGTCAGCTCCAACAAGGAGTCCGCAGCCTGCGGACTGGGGGAGCTCAAGGCCGGCGCCGGCTACGTCTTCCTCGTCTCCGGGGCGGCCTCTCCCTTCGCGGCGAACAGTTGCGGAGGATCCGGCCCGGTCAGTGCTGACCGGATCGCGGAGATCGAGACGGTGCTCGGTTCCGGTGTGGTGATCGCTGCGCCGGCGCCGCCGAGCCCTACGATGACCAAGGTCGATGCGTCGACGCCGACCTCGATGGCCCGCCTTGCTGCCCCCGGGGGCGCCCTGGTGCTGATCGGCCTACTGGGTCTGCTGGTCGCGCGGCGACTGTCCCGCACCGACTGAGACGCTAGAGGTACATGCCTCCGGAGTCACCGGGAGTCGGCGCCTCCTGGCCCGGCATCGGCGGCCCGCCCGACGGCTGTGACCCGGCCCCGTGCTCCGGAGTCATGCCGGGCAAGGCCCGGCGCATCTGCTCGAGCTGCGCCCGGGCGGCCATCTGCTGGGCATAGATCGCGGTCTGGATGCCGTGGAAGAGACCCTCCAACCAGCCGACCAGTTGCGCCTGCGCGATCCGCAACTCACCCTCGGACGGGGTGCCCTCCTCGGTGAAGGGCAGCGAAAGTCGGTCCAACTCCTCGACCAGCTCGGGCGCGAGGCCGGCTTCGAGCTCCTTGATCGAGGCCTGGTGGATGTCCTTGAGCCGGTTGCGGCTCGCCTCGTCGAGCGGAGCGGCCTTCACCTCTTCGAGAAGCTGCTTGATCATCGAGCCGATCCGCATCACCTTCGCCGGCTGCTCGACCAACTCGGAGATGTGGCGTTCGCCGCCGTCGTTCTCGGCGTCCCCGCCCTGTGTCTGGGCGACCATGCCCGGCAGCGCGCTGGCCGGGATCGTGCCGACCGGCTGGCCGTCGGGCCCGACCACCACGATCTGGTCCTCTGGCGGGGTCGCGTCGGGCTGCGTCTCAGAGGTCATGACTGCACCATAGACGTCACAGGGTGAGCACGATCTTGCCGATGTGGCCGCTGTCCTCCATCAACTGGTGGGCGGTGGCCACCTCGTCGATCGGCATGGTGGCGTGCACGATCGGCCGGACCAGACCGTCGGCCACGAGCGGCCACACGTGCTCGACCACCTCCGCACAGATGGCGGCCTTCTCGTCTCGGGGGCGGCTGCGCAGCGCAGTGGCGATCACGGCCGCCCGTTTGCGCAGCAGGGCGCCGATGTCGAGCTCGGCCTTGGTGCCGCCCTGCATCCCGATGATGACCAACCGGCCCGAGGTGGCGAGCGCCTCGACGTTGCGAGCCAGGTATTTGGCACCCATGTTGTCGAGGACGACGTCGGCTCCACCGGCGTCGGTCAGCACCTCGACGAAGTCCTCCTCGCGGTAGTTGATCGTCACGTCGGCGCCCAGGTCGGCGCACGCGGCGAGCTTCTCCGCGGAACCGGCCGTGACGAAGACCCGCGCCGACAGAGCGGTCGCCAACTGGATCGCCATCGTGCCGATCCAGCCGGCTCCGCCGTGGATCAGGATCTTCTCGCGTGGCTGCAGCCCCGCGACCATGAAGACGTTGGACCACACGGTGCAGGCGACCTCGGGGAGCGCGGCGGCCTCGACCAGCGACACGCCGGGTGGGACGGGCATCAGTTGTCCGACGGGAACGACTACGCGTGCGGCGTACCCGCCCCCGGCGAGCAGGGCGCACACCTCGTCGCCGACGGTGACCCCGGAGACCTCAGGCCCCAGGGCTACGACGACGCCACTGCACTCGAGACCGAGGATCTCCGACTCACCGGGTGGCGGCGCGTAATGGCCCTGTCGTTGGATGACGTCGGCGCGGTTGATGGCGGTCGCGACGACCTCCACGAGCACCTCGCCCGGGCCGGGTGTGGGTTCAGGGACCTCGCCCACGGACAGGACCGAAAAACCTCCGTTACCGGAGGCGATGACGGCACGCATGGTTAGTCCTCTTCGTCGTCGAAATGTTCACCGCTGTGATCGACTCCCGAGTCGTCAGGAACATCGTCGTCCACCTCATCGGGGTCCGGCGCACCGGCCGGACGATCCCATCGCTCGGCCAGCCGTTGCGCCTTGCCTGCCAGTGTCTCGATCGCTTCGGGGTCGGCCTGGCTGGCTCCGGCTGCGAATCCCAGCAGATAGGTAGTGATGGGCGCGGCGGTCTTCTGCACGTTGTTGGCTGAGGTCCGGGCAAGATCGAGGATCAACGCCTCGTCGACCTCAGCGTCAACGTCGAGCGCATCACACAGTTCGTCGATCCAGTCATGGAGGTTCACCCCTCCAATCTCCACCGGATCCATGGGTTCGTGCAACCGACCTGACACTCGCCACCGGGTCGTTCAGCAGTCGAGTTGGCGCAGATCCCGCCAGGTGTCGATGTCATGAGCCTCCTGGCCCTGGGCCGGGACGACAACCAGATCCAGCTCGCCCAGCAGTCTTCGCAGCGCCAGGCCGTGCCCGTCACCGACATCGGGTCGAACCCGTTCGAGGGCAGCCGCGTCGAGCACCCCGCACAGTTGGCGGCGCCCATCCTTGTCGATGAGAAAGGCGCCGTCGTGGCCCTCGGCCTGCTCGCGCAGGCGAGCGAAGGTGGCGGCTGAGACGCGAGGCATGTCGACGGCCAGGATGGCGATCATCCGCGCCGGCCGTACGAGGGCGTCGACACCGGCCAGCAGGCCGGCGACCGGCCCGCCGAGCGGTGGCTCCTCTCGGGTGAAAGTCACGGGCCTGGTCGTGGCAACGGCCGCCGCCGCGACCACCACCACCTCGTCAGCGTCACGGAAGGCGTCGAGACAGATCTCCAGCAGAGTGCGCCCGCCGAGCTCCAGGCTGGCCTTGTCGATGCCATCCATCCGGGCCGCCGTGCCGGCTGTGAGGAGTACGCCGCTGAAGCCGGTCGCCTCCAGGTCGAAGTCCACCCCCCGATCCTCGCACCCGGCTGGCAGGCTGGGCACATGAGCGGTGTTTTCCACGTCCGGCTCGTCCAGTGGGCGAGCGACCTCGACCCGGTGAAGAACCGGGGCCGACTGGACTCCCTGTCGATCCGGGCCGCTGCCGAGGTGTCGGCCGACCTGGTCGTGCTTCCAGAGGCCTTCGCCCGCGACTTCGGGGCACCCGACGAGCCCCTCGGGAAGTGGTCCGAAGAGCCGGCCGGTGCCTTCGGGCAGGCCCTCGCCGCCACGGCCGAGCGGCTCGGGGCCACGGTCGTGGCGGGCATGTTCGAGACCAGCCCGGATCCGGAGCGACCCTTCAACACGCTGCTGGTGCGGGGCGATGAGCAGGCGTCCTACCGCAAGATCCACCTCTACGACTCCTTCGGCTTCCGCGAGTCGGACCGGCTCACGGGCGGGGCGATCGAGCCGGTCGTGGTGCAGGTCGAGGGCTTCGCCGTCGGCCTGATGACCTGCTATGACCTGCGCTTCCCGGAGTTGGCGCGGGCTCTGGTCGACGCCGGGGCAGAGGTCCTGGTCGTGCCGGCCGCCTGGGTCGCCGGCGAGGGCAAGGTCGACCACTGGCGCACCCTCGTACGGGCCCGGGCGATCGAGAACACGGTCTATGTGGTCGCCGTCGGCCAGCCGGGACCGCGCTACTGCGGACATTCCATGGTGGTCGATCCGCTGGGTGAGGTGCTCGTGGAAGGCGGCGAGGCGGACGAGGCCGTGCTCGACGTGCGGCTGGACCGTTCGGTGCTGGCGCAGGCTCGGCGTACCAACCCCTCGCTCGGCAACCGGCGGCTGTAGCCTCGTCGCCGTGTCCACGCCCCCCCGTGGCCCAGCGAAGGGCCGCGCCACCGCTCCCGCCAAGGGCCGTCGCATCGCGGAGAAGCCAGCCGTCGAGCGGTCGTCGGCAGGGCCCAAGCGCGTGCTCAGTGGAGTCGCGACCACGTTCTCGGCCGTGGTGCTCGGGCTGGCGGCGCTGATCTGCGCCATCCTGGGCGTCGGACCGCTCTGGCTCGACGGCGTCGGCGCTATCGCCATCTCCACGGCCCTGTCCGGCGCTCTGGCCCATCGCACCGGAGGCCGCCCGCTGATAGCGATCGGGCTGGTTCTTGCCCTGGGACTTACCGTCGAGATCGTCGGCGGTGCCACCTTGCGCACCGGCGCGGCAGTGCTGACCGTGGTCATCGGCGGGGTCTACGCGGTCATGGCGACGGTTCCTGCCGTCAGTTTCTGGCGGGCCGCCCGTGAGGTCTGCTGGGCCGCCCTCGTCTCGACGGTAACGGCGCTGGCGGCCGTCGGCTTCGAGCCGACCGTGACCGTTCCCCGCTTCGACTACACCTCGATCCTGCTTGCCCTGCTGGTCGGCTTTGCGCTCGTCTACCGCCTCGGCGCTGGCATCCACGGGCTCGGCCGGCGCGGACTGATCGCCGTCCTCGTCGGTGTCGTGATGTTGGTGCTGACCCTCGCCTACGCCGACCTGCTGCGACGCTACGGCGCCGGATCGGTCGTGACCTCGGTCTTCGACTTCGTCGACTGGACCGTCGACCGGATCGGGGCCTTCCCGCGCCCGCTCGTCGTCCTGCTCGGCATCCCGGCGCTGTTGTGGGGCTGCTTCCAGCGCGCGCGTCGACGTCAGGGCTGGTGGGCCTGCGCCTTCGGGGTGACCGCCACCGTTCCGTTGGCCCAAGGCCTGCTCGATCCGCACGGGTCGTTCCTGGAGGCAGGGCTGCGAGCCGTCTACTCCCTCGTGCTCGGCCTGATTCTCGGCTACCTCCTGGTTCGCCTCGACCTGGCCCTGACGGCTCCGCGTGGTCGCCCCGGTCGTCGTGCCGAAGAGGCCGAGGCCCACCGACCCGAGCCGTCGCGCTTCGCCGAACTCTGACCTACGCCGCAGTAACCGCTAGCGTGCGACGCATGGCCAGAACCAAATCGACCGAGATCCTTGCCGAGATGGTGGCCAACGTCATCACCGTGGAATGCCAGGTCGGCGACACGATCGGCGCCGGCGACACGGTCGTGCTGCTGGAGTCGATGAAGATGGAGATCCCCGTCCTTGCCGAGCACCCCGGACGGATCACCGCGATCAAGGTGGCGGCCGGTGACGTCGTCCAGGAGGGTGACCCGCTCGTCGCGCTCGACCTGCTCTAGACCTCGTGCGCCGTTGGGTGCTGGGCGACGCTGGGGTACCTCGCTACGGTGGGGTGATGGAGTTTCGATACCTCGGCAACAGCGGCCTCAAGATCTCTGAGATCACCTACGGCAACTGGCTCACCCACGGCTCGCAAGTGGAGAACGACATCGCTCGCCAGTGCGTCCAGGCGGCCTTGGACGCCGGGATCTCGACGTTCGACACCGCTGACGTCTACGCCAACACCGCCGCTGAGACGGTGCTGGGGGAGGCACTCAAGGGTGAGCGACGCGAGTCCTTGGAGATCTTTACGAAGGTCTACTGGCCGACCGGTCCGTTGGGCAAGAACGACACCGGGCTTTCGCGCAAACACATCATGGAGTCGATCAACGGCTCACTGAAGCGACTCCAGACCGACTACGTCGACCTGTATCAGGCGCACCGCTACGACACCGAGACCCCGCTCGAAGAGACGATGCAGGCCTTCGCCGACATCGTTCGCCAGGGCAAGGCGCTCTACATCGGCGTCAGCGAGTGGACCGCCGACCAGATCCGGGCGGGCGTGGCGATGTCGAAGGACCTCGGGTTCCAGCTGATCTCCAGCCAGCCGCAGTACTCCATGCTCTGGCGGGTGATCGAGCCCGAGGTGGTCCCGACCTGCGCCGAGCTCGGCGTGTCCCAGATCGTGTGGAGCCCGATCGCCCAGGGGGTGCTGACCGGCAAGTACCGCCCCGGCGCCGAAGCACCGGCGGGTTCGCGTGCCACCGACGACAAGGGCGGCGCGGACATGATCAAGCGCTTCATGCGTGACGACGTACTCACCGCCGTGCAGAACCTCCAGCCGATCGCCGCCGACTGCAACCTGACCATGGCGCAGCTCGCCGTGGCCTGGGTGCTCCAGAACGACAACGTCGCCTCCGCCCTGGTCGGCGCCTCGCGCCCCGAGCAGGTGGCCGACAACGTCGGTGCTGCCGGCGTGAAGCTGGACGCGGACGTGCTGTCCCGCATCGACGAGGCCCTCGGCTCCGTCGTCGAGCGGGATCCCGCCAAGACCGCCGCCTCCGCTCCCGCTACCCGGGTCGTCTGAGCGCCGTACTCCTCCTGCTCCTGTGCTGCTGGTCCCCCGGTTAACCGGGGGAGTCGACACTTCTGGGGGGCTGCAACACTCGAGAAGTTGATGGAAACCCCGAGAAGTCGGGCTGGCGGCGTGGTCGATCCGCGCAGAATGCAGCAGCGGTACGTCGCCCGCAGAATGCAGCGATTGCGGGGAAGTGGCCGTCCAGGGCAGAACGCGCCCCTCGTACGAGCGTCCTCCTTGCGGGACGTCCGACGAAGGGGTTGGCCTGGCTGCCGGATCGTCGGACGTCCCGGGCAATGTCCGACGATGGGGTCGCCGAGCAACCGTGATGGCGGAGAGAGTGGTGTCGAAGTCGACGGTGTTGAGTCACGGCGCCCCGCGAGCGGATCACGCCCCCCTAGGGGACTACCCTCGGGCACCCGCGCCCACCGGCTCGCCGCACGTTCTCGAGCCTCCACGAATCCGGCGCGGTTCACTCATGACAACTTCGCGGAGTTCACGAAATGCAAGCAATGGGATTCAACCTTCGCTGGCGCGCCCAGCCGGACCTGACGTCGGTGGAGGCCTACCGCCGCGCCGCGTTGCGGCGGCTGCCCAAGATGGCTGCGGCGTACGTCGACGGGGGTGCCGACGACATGGTCACCCTGCGCGGCAACCGAACAGTCTTCGACCAGTGGCAGTTGAATCCGTCGGTGCTTGCAGGTCACCACCGTCCGGACCTGAGCACCGTCATCGCCGGACGGCAACTCTCGATGCCGGTCATGTTGGCCCCCACCGGCGCGACCGGGATCACGCACTGGCGTGGTGACGTGGCAGCGGTCCGTGCGGCCGACGCCTGCGGCACACAGTATTCCGTGAGCACGGCCTCGTCGTGGTCGCTGGAAGAGGTAGCTGCAGCCACCCCACACGATCACAGCTTCCAGCTCTATCCCGGCGTCGGGGGCACTCCCGCGCGACTGATGCACCGGGCGTGGGCGGCGGGGTACCGCACTCTGGTGGTGACGGTCGACGTTCCGACCAAGGGCAACCGCGAGGCAGAGCGCCGGGAGGGGATGGACACTCCGCCCGTACTCACCCCGCGCCGCGCGTTGAACTTCGCCCGCCACCCGCGCTGGACCTACGACGTGCTGCGCCACTCACGTCTGGGCGGCCGCAACTACATCGAGGGCGGGGACGTGAGCGACCTGCTCGCCACGATCGAGATCCAAGAGCGCGAGATGATGCTCTCGAGCCTTACGTGGCCCGACATCGAGTGGATGCGCGAGGTGTGGAAGGGCCGCTTGTTCCTCAAGGGCATCCTCAGTGCCGAGGATGCTGAACGAGCGGTTCAGGCGGGTGTGGACGGCATTGTGGTGTCCAACCACGGCGGCCGGCAGCTCGACACGGCACCCCCGTCGCTTGCCGTCCTCCCGGAGATCGCGGCGCAGATCGATGGTCGGGC
>JARICB010000061.1 GCA_029264225.1 Nocardioides sp.
TGTCGCCGTGGTGCTGCACGACGGGGACGCACAGTTGGACCTGGCGCAGCTCAACGCCGACCTGCTGACCCGAGGTGTCGCCAAGGAACATCTCCCGGAGCGCCTCCTTGTGGTCTCCGAGATCCCCATGTCCTTGGGGGCCAAGGCCGACAAACAGCGGATCAGGGCGCTCTTCGACACCTGACCCGAACGTTCGATCGCTGGCCGGCGAACCCGGCCCAAGAACGGCTCGTGCCGATCAGCGTCGGCACGGCTGCAGACGAGAGGAATACGCATGAAGACGTTGGTAGTGGGCGGGACCGGAATGATCGGATGCCATACGGCGACGCTGCTGGCCGAGCGCGGTCATGAGGTGAGTGTCGGGGCAAGGAGCACGCCGTCCGCGGGGTCGCCCGCAGCCTCCTTCCCGGTACTCCTGGGCGACTATGCAGAGGGCGGCTTCACCGAGGACGAACTCGCGTCCTTCGATGCTGTCGTGTTCGCTGCGGGTCAAGACGTCCGCCACGTCGCGCCGGGCGATGTTGACGATGACGCTGACTCCGGCTTCTGGAGCAAGTACCAGTCCGAGGGGGTGCCGAACTTCATGGCGCGGGCGAAGCGGGCCGGGGTGCAGCGCGCGGTCCAAGTGGGCAGCTACTACCACATGATCGTGCCCGATCTGCCCAGAGTGAACCCCTACGTGCGGGCTCGGCAGTTGGCCGACGAGCGTGCACGCGCCTTGGCCGACGAGACGTTCAACGTCTCCACCCTGAACCCGCCCTCCATCGTCGGCCTCATCCCAGGAGCTACGACGACGGGCTTCACCAAGATGCTCGCCTGGGGACGCGGCGACCTGCCCGACATCCCCGACTTCGCGCCTCCCGGGGGCACCAACTACATGTCGGTGCGCTCGCTCGCGGAAGCCATCGCGGGGGCACTGCAGAACGCCCGGCCTGGGGCGGCGTACCTGATCGGGGACGAGAACCACACGTTCCTCGAGTACTTCCAGATGATCTTCGACGTGGCCGGCGCCGGACGGAAGCTGGAGCTGCGAGACGAAGACCATCCGTTCCTGCCCAGCACCAAACTGGTGGCGGGTCCCGGCTCGGTGGTCCGCCTCGAGCCCAAGCAGGACGAGGTCGCGCTGCTCGGCTACCGCCGCGGTGACATACGGCCCATGCTCGAAGAGATGGCCGAAGTCGTCATGCGAGGTGGGCGATGAGCGGGGCCGCCGGCGCAGCCGAGTCAGGGGGCTTCGCTCCCGATCTCATGGCGGGACGCGTAGCGGTGATCACCGGAGCCGGAGGCGCCATCTGTGCGGAGACGGCGCGCCTGTTCGCGGGCGTCGGCTGCTCACTCGTTCTCAATGACGTCAATGAGGAGCGTCTGCTCGACACCGTGACCCGGGTGCAGGCCGCGGGCGCGGACGTCGTCCACCTCCACGGGGACCTGACCGACCCGGCCGTCGTGGACGCACTCACCGTCCTCGCCGTCGACAGGTTCGGTCGAATCGACGTGCTGATCAACGGCGTAGGTGAACATCTGTTGACCAGCGGCCCGTTCGAGGACAGCTCGGAGGCGAGCTGGCAGCTCCTCTACGAGGTCAACCTGCTCCATGTGCTGCGGATGTCGCACGCCGTGCTGCCGATGATGAAGCAGCAGGGCTGGGGTCGGATCGTGAACTTCTCGTCGGTCGAGGGCAACCGCGCTGCGCCGCACCTGGCGGTCTATGCGGCGCTCAAACGAGCGGTCGACGGGTTCACCCGGAGTCTGGCGGTGGAGGTCGCCGGGGACGGTGTGCTGGTCAACGCACTGGCGCCGGACAAGACGCGCGCCTTCCAGGTCGGCCACTATGAGTTGCCGGAGGAATATGCGCGGCTGGCAAGCACCTGGGTGCCGGCGGGCAGGTACGGCGAGGCGGCGGACGTCGCTCGGATCGCGGTGATGCTGGCGAGCCCGTTGAACACCTGGATCGTCGGCGAGACCGTCGCCACCGACGGCGGAACCCTCGCAGCGGGTGGCTGGTATCGAACTCCCCAGCGCTGGACCAATCAGCCGTTGCTGGCCCAATACCTCGAGGATCCCGCCCTCAACGCAGAGCGCCCGGGGCCGGTCCAGTAGCGGTTCCCGCCGACGGGTCCTGCGCCGGCCAGGACCCGACGGCGGTAGTGGTGGACTTCGCGACCAGACGACAGCAAACTCGAAGGAGTACGTCTCGCAGCTCTCCCACCAGCACCTGGAGGCACAGTGAACATCGTCATCGTCGGTGGCGGAATCGCCGCAGCCAACGCCGCCCGCGAACTCCGCGAGCGCGGCCACACCGGCTCCCTCACCGTGCTGGCGGCCGAGGACCACGTGCCCTACGAGCGACCACCGCTCTCCAAGGGGGTGCTGCTCGGCAACGACGAGCCCGACTCGGCGCAGGTGCTCCCGCTGGAGTGGTACGCCGAGCACGACGTGAGCCTGCGTCGGGGCACTCCCGCGACCGGGATCGACCTCGACGTCGGGCTGGTTCGATTCGACGGCGGCGAGCTGCCCTTCGACCGGCTGCTGCTCACCACCGGTGCGACGTCGCGTCACCTGGCCGATCTCGACGACACCGACCTGTCGATCGCCTACCTGCGCACCCTCGACGAATCGCTCGACCTCAAGTCGCGCCTGAGTGGCGAGATACTTCTCGTAGGTGCGGGCTGGATCGGCCTCGAGGTCAGTGCCGCGGCCCGCCTGGCCGGGGCAAACGTGACGGTGGTCGACCCCTCGGCGCAACCACTGCTTGCCGTGCTCGGGCCGGAGCTGGGTGCCAAGTTCGCCGACCTGCACCGCAGCCACGGGGTGGACCTGCGTCTGGAGACCACGGTCGAGTCGGCCGCTGGCACCCGAGTGCGCCTGAGTGACGGCCACGAGCTGACCCCCGACCTGGTGGTGGTGGGTGTCGGCGCGATCGCCGACGATGCCCTCGCCCGCGACGCCGGGCTGGCCACCGATCACGGGGTGCTGGTCGACGCCAGCCTGCGCGCCAGCGACCCGCGAGTCTTTGCGGCCGGTGACGTGGCCGTCCACGATCACCCCGTGCTCGGCCGTCGGATCCGGGTCGAGCACTGGGACACTGCCATCCATCAGGGCCGGGCCGCGGCCCGCGCGATGCTCGGGGACGACGCCCCCTACACCCGGATGCCGTTCTTCTTCTCCGACCAGTACGACGTCGGGATGGAGTACGTCGGCAGCGTCGGGCCCGACGGCTACGACGAGGTGGTGATCCGCGGCGATGACCTGGCGGCGGGTCTGGTCGCGTTCTGGACCAAGGACGGCGTCGTACTGGCCGGCATGCACGCCAACGACTGGGACGCCACCGACCACCTCCGCCGGCTCGTCGGCAAGCCGGTGCCGGCCGGGCTCGGTGACTCCAACATTGCGCTGGGCGACCTGGAGCCCGGGCAGGGGTAGAGCCACCGGATCACCCGTCGCGGCCAGAAACGACGAGAGCGGTGAGCCATCCACCTCCGCGGCGAACGGACGGTGGCTGACTCACCGCTCTGCGGTGATCAACGATCAGGGTGAATCAGAATGCCGCCTCGTCGAGATCCATCAGCGACAGGTCGGTGCCCTCGGCGATGGCACGCTCGGCGGTCAGGCGCGGCAGGTTGGTCTGCGCGAAGAACTGCGCGGCCGCAACCTTGCCCTCGTAGAAGGCCTTGTCCTTGCCGGGCTCGCCGTCGAGCTTGCTGAGCGCGACCTCGGCCTGACGCAGCAGCAGCCAGCCGCAGACCACGTCGCCGAGGGCCATCAGCAGGCGGGTGGTGTTGAGCCCGACCATGTAGATGTTGCGCGGGTTGCCGTTCGCGACCGACGCGTCGGTCGACATCAGGTCGTTGATCATGTGGGCAACGATGGCGTTGGCGTCCTCGAGGCCGGTGGCAAGCAGCTGGCGCTCCACCTTGAGGCGGCTGTTACCCGCCTCGTCTGCGATGAAGGCCTCGATCTCCTTCGCCAGGTGACCCAGCGCCCGGCCCTGGTCCTTGACGATCTTGCGGAAGAAGAAGTCTTGGCCCTGGATCGCCGTGGTGCCCTCGTAGAGGGTGTCGATCTTGGCGTCGCGGACATACTGCTCGATCGGGTATTCCTGGAGGAAGCCGGAGCCACCGAAGGTCTGGAGCGACTCGGTGCCGAGCAGCA
>JARICB010000129.1 GCA_029264225.1 Nocardioides sp.
GCCGACCCCGCCGACGAGGCGCCCGCATAGTGGTCGAGGTTCCACGGCGTGCGCACCGGGCCCTGACGGGGGTGGTCGACGGCGCCGCTGAAGCCGAACTCGGAGAGTCGGGTCTTGCCCAGAGGTATCAGGCCGGTCGCCAGATACATCCGGGCGAAGTCGCCGTCGCGCCGCTCGGGGGCAGCCAGGAAGGCGTCAGCCCCGTGCTGGGTCGGCATTCCGGCCACGTCGACGTTGTCCTTGAGGAACGTCGGAACGCCGGCGAAGTAGCCCGGATGGGGGTTCAGCGCTTCGAGCCGGGCCCGGTCGTAGGCCTCGTAGGCCAGGGCGCCGAGCTGGTCGTCGACGGCGTTGGCGCGCGCAATCGCGGCCTCGATCACGTCGGGGATCGAGAGCCCCTCGCGGTAGGCCTGCACCAGGGCGACGGCATCGAAGTCGGCGAGTGCGTCCTCGGCGTACGCATGCACACGAGTCATGCCCGGCAGGCTACTCGGCAGGTGTCAGCGCATCAGGATGCTGGAGAGCTCCCGGAGGGCGATCACCACCGGGACCACGCCAACCCCAGATCACCCGGCCCACACCCCACTGGTGCCGCGACGGTGGCAGCCGACGAGGTGGTCATCGACCATGCCGATGGCTTCCATCAGCGCATACATGGTGGTCGGACCGACATGCGCGAAGCCGACCTTCTTCAGGGCCTTGGACATCGCGAGCGATTCCGGGGAGGTGGTCTCGACCTCGGCGGTGTCGACCGGCCTGGGCGTCTGTGGGGGGCGGTAGGACCAGAGGAACCCCACGAGGCCGCCTTGTCCTCGCAGCGCCACGGTGGCCCGGGCATTGGAGATGGCGGCGTCGATCTTGCGACGGTTGCGCACGATGCGTGGTTGGCCCATCAGCCGCTCGACGTCACGCTCGTCGAAACCGGCGATCACGTCGGCGTCGAAGTCTGCGAACACCTCGCGGAACGCCGTACGTTTGTTCAGGATGGTCAGCCAGGACAGGCCGGACTGGAAGGCCTCCAAGGTGAGCCGCTCCAGGTGCGCCGGCTCCCCCTCGACCCGCATGCCCCACTCCGTGTCGTGGTACTCCCGGTTCACCGGATCTCCGGCCGCCCACGGGCATCGGGCCAGGCCGTCGTCTCCGATCACGGGTCCGCTCATGCGCCACATTCTCGCCGATGGAGCCGGCAGGTGGGTTCGGTTCCGGGGTGCTGGGGTTTCACCATGCCAAGTCCGTTGCTTCACCATGCTATGTAGGGAAGTCGTCACTCAGCACACCGTCGACGGTGTGCTAAGTCACCGTTTCCCTACTTAACATGGTGAAGCAGTGACAAGAGGCCCCCGACGCGAGAGCCGAGGTCCCCGGGGAGTTCCGGAGAGCCCCTCAGCTCAGGTGGATCGGGTCGACGTTGCGCCGACTGCCGGTGCGGGAGCCGCTGGCCGAACTGGACTGAGAGTCCACCCGATAACCCGGGTGCTCGAGCCGGATCACTACCGACTTCGAGGCAGGCGTGTTGCTGCCCTCGGCGGTGGCGTCGAGCGGCACCAGCGGGTTGGTCTCGGGGTAGTACGCCGCCGCACACCCGCGCGGCTGGTCGTAGCTGACGATCCGGAAATCGCGGGCGACCCGCTCCCGGTCCTCCCACTCGCTCACCAGGTCGACCAGGTCGCCGTCGGACCACCCCAGGCTGCGGATGTCCTCGGGGTGGACGAAGACCACCCGACGGCCGCCCTTGATCCCGCGGTAGCGGTCGTCGAGGCCGTAGATCGTGGTGTTGAACTGGTCGTGGGAGCGCAATGTCTGCAGGAGCAGGCGACCCTCGTCCACCTCGAGCACCTCGACCGGCGTACAGGTAATGACGGCCTTGCCGGTCTTCGTTTCGAAGGTGCGTGTGTCACGCGGCGGGTGCGGCAGCACGAAGCCGCCGGGCACGTCGATCTTGGCGTCGTACGCCGCACAGCCGGGCACGACCCGGCCGATGCGACGCCGGATCTCGGTGTAGTCATCGCGCATCGCCGCCCACGGCACGGGTGAGTCGGGCAGCGTCGCCAGCGCGAGGGAGCAGACGATGTCGACCTCCGAGCGCAAGTGCGGCGAGGCCGGCTCGAGGGGGCCGTGCGAGGCGTGCACCGCCGACATCGAGTCCTCGACGGTGACTCGTTGTTGGCGACCGCCGGTGAGGTCCTTCTCGCTGCGACCCAGCACGGGCAGGATCAGCGCCTCCCCGCCGGTGACGACGTGCGAACGGTTGAGCTTGGTGGAGACGTGCACCGTCAGGGCGCAGTTGCGCATCGCCGCCTCGCTCACCTCGGTGTCGGGGGTGGCCGAGACGAAGTTGCCGCCCATCCCCATGAATACCCGCACCTTGCCGTCGCGCATGGCCCGGATCGCATTGACCGTGTCGTAGCCGTGCTCGCGCGGCGGCTCGAAGCCGAACTCGTCGCGGATGGCGTCGAGGAAGTGGTCGGGCACCTGCTCCCAGATGCCCATCGTCCGGTCACCCTGCACGTTGGAGTGGCCGCGCACCGGGCACAGGCCGGCCCCGGGTCGGCCGATGTTGCCCTGGAGCAGCGCGACGTTGACGAACTCCTTGATCATCGCCACCGAGTTGTGGTGCTGGGTGATGCCCATTGCCCAGCACAGGATGGTGGCGTCGGAGTCGCGGAAGAGCTGTGCTGCTTCGGTGATCTGGGCGCGACTGAGGCTGGTCGAGCGCTCGACCTTGTCCCAGTCGAGGTCGGCGACGTGCTCGACGTAGGCCTCGAAGCCGACGGTGTAGGTGTCCAGGAAGTCGTGGTCGAGGGCATCCCACTCGATGAGCAGCGCGCCGATCGCCTGGAAGAGGGCAAGGTCTCCGTTGATCCGCACCGGCAGGTGCAGGTCGGCCATCGCAGTGCCGGTGCCGACCACGCCGCGCACCCGCTGCGGATTCTTGAAGCGCGACAACCCCGGCTCCTCGAGTGGGTTGATGGCGATCACCTTGGCGCCGTTGCCCTTGGCCTGCTCGAGCGCGGAGAGCATCCGCGGGTGGTTGGTGCCCGGGTTCTGTCCGGCGACCACGATCAGCGAGGCGCGGTGGATGTCGTCGAGGCTGACCGAGCCCTTGCCGATGCCGATGGTTTCGACCAACGCGGTGCCACTGGATTCATGGCACATGTTCGAGCAGTCGGGCAGGTTGTTGGTGCCCAGTGCGCGGGCGAACAGCTGATAGGCGAACGCCGCCTCGTTGGAGGTCTTGCCGGAGGTGTAGAAGACGGCCTGATTCGGGTCGTCGAGGCGCTGGAGGTGGCCGGCCATGGTGGCGAACGCGTCGTCCCAGGAGATCGGCTCGTAGTGGGTGGCACCGGCCCGCAGCACCATCGGCTCGGCGATCCGGCCCTGCTTGCCCAGCCAGTACTCCGTGCGCGTGCGCAGGTCGGCCAACGAGTGCTGGGCGAAGAAGTCGGCACCCACCCGCTCGCGGGTGGCCTCCTCGGCGACCGCCTTGGCACCGTTCTCGCAGAACTCGGCCGTGTGCCGATGTCCCGGCTCCGGGTCGGGCCAGGCGCAGCCCGGGCAGTCGAACCCGTCGGTCTGGTTCAGTCTGAGCAGCGTGGCGCCCGTGCGGCGTACCCCCATCTGGGAGATGCCCATCTCCATGCTCTTGAGCACCGCGGTCACACCAGCTACGGCCTGTGGCGGGTCCTGCACCTCGAGGGCGTTGCCCTCGTCCACTACCTTCCGGCGACGCGTCATGACAGCCATACTGCCTCGCGGGTAGTGGATCTTCTAGCTGTTGGAGAAGACCGCCGGAGAGTCGCCGCTCTCGGGGCCGCGACCGGCCCAGGTCCAGGCGTAGGCCGGATCCTCGACCGCCAGGGCGAGCTCACCGAGCTCCAGCGGGGCGAAGGTGTCGACCATGACGGCCAACTCCTCGAAGTAGTCCACCCCCAGCGACGCCTCGATGGCCGACGGCTGCGGTCCGTGGGCGTAGCCACCCGGGTGCAGGGAGATCGAGCCCAGGCCGATGCCCGAGCCCTTGCGCGCCTCGTAGTCGCCGCCGACGTAGAACATCACCTCGTCGGAGTCGACGTTGGAGTGGAAGTAGGGCACCGGCACCGAGAGCTCGTGATAGTCGACCTTGCGGGGCAGGAAGTTGCAGATCACGAAGTTGTGGCCCTCGAAGACCTGGTGCACCGGGGGCGGCTGGTGCACCTTGCCGGTGATGGGCATGAAGTCGTCGACGTTGAAGACGAAGGGGTAGAGACAGCCGTCCCACCCGACCACGTCGAAGGGGTGGCTCGCGTAGGTCATCCGGGTGCCGACGATGCCGACGCTGGTGCGGTGCTTGACGAGTACGTCGACATCACTGCCCTCGCGCAGGAACGTCTGCGTCGGTCCGTGCAGATCGCGTTCGCAGTACGGCGCGTGCTCGAGGAACTGTCCGTAGCGCGAGAGGTATCGCTTCGGTGGCGCGATGTGGCTGTTGGCCTCGATCGCGTAGAGCCGACTCGGCTCCGACGGCACCCAGCGGTGGGTGGTGGCACGGGGCATCACGACGTAGTCGCCGGTCCGGTAGGCCACCACACCGAAGACCGACTCCACGGTGCCGGTGCCGCTCTCGATGTAGACACACTCGTCGCCGATCGCATTGCGGTAGAGCGGGCTCGGCTCGGTGCCCGTCGTGACGTAGGCGATCCGGACGTCGTTGTTGGCCAACACCAGCCGGCGACCCTCGACGGGGCAGGTGCCGGTCTCCAGGGCATGCAGGCGCAGGTGCCGTGCCTTGAGCGGATGGTTGGGCGTGCGTGTCTGGTCCGACAACTCCCAGACCTGGCTGTTGATCAGCGCCGCGGGCACCCCACGGTGGTAGAGGAGCGAGGAGTCGCTGGCAAAGCCCTCCTCACCCATCAGCTCCTCGTAGTAGAGGGCGCCGCGTGCGTCACGGTGCTGAGTGTGGCGAGTCGGCGGGACCGACCCCACGCTGCGGTAGTGGGCCATGACACTCCTCTGTCGTCCGATAACAGGACGCACTCGTCCGTTATTCGCCTCCTGGCTAGAGTAGCCACGTGCCTGACGACCTACCAGCAGCCTGGTCCGGATTCTTCGATGACGCCGCGGTCTTCCCACCGGGCGATGCCGCCGTCGCCGACGCGGTCACGGCGTTCTCCGCCCGGCGTAGTGAGTGGTACGCCGACCTGGCGGCCTCGCTCGTCGTTACCGACCAACAGATCCCCGCTGTTGCCTCGAGCCAGATTCCGCTCTCGATCGTCATCACCGGCGGCGCCGGCGCCCTCCCCGGCGCCCTCCGCCTGGCCAGCAAAGCGGGCAACCCGATCGCGGGTATCGAGATCGCCCTGCGCGACCCCGACGACCAGGCCGGCAACGCTCGCCGGGTGGTCGCCGCAGTCGACGCGGCCCGGGGAGAGGGACTCCTTGAGGAGGAGACGCCTCTCTACGTCGAGCTCCCCGCTACCGATGTCACGTTCTCCTGGGCGGGCGCCGCCGACGAGGTGGCCGCCGCCGAGCTCCGACTCAAGTTCCGCACGGGTGGCCTCGAGGCGCACCTGTTTCCCACCGCAACCCAGCTCGCCAGCTGGATCGATGCGGCCCTCGACCGGGAGACCACCTTCAAGTGCACCGCCGGCCTGCACCACGCGCTGCGTCACCGTGACCCCGACACTGGGTTCGAGCACCACGGTTTCCTCAATGTGCTGGCTGCCACGGCCGACGCTGCCGAGACCGGCAGCTCCGCGCGACTGGTCGAGATCCTCGACGAGGCCGACCCCGCAACCCTGCTCGACCTCGACCTGGCTCGGGGTCGCCGCTGGTTCACCTCGGACGGGTCCTGCTCGATCCTGGAGCCACTGGGCGACCTGATCGCCCTCGACCTCCTGGCGCAGCCATGACCTGGGTCACCGGAGCCGCCGACTCACTCTTCGGACTCGACAACCTGCCCTACGGCGTCTGGTCGCCCCGAGGACAACCCGTCGGGTCCCCCAGGGTCGGTGTGCGCATCGGTGACTACGTGCTCGACCTGGCTCCGGTCGCCGAGCTCGGCGACCCCCCCACGGAGCTGGCCGCCGCCAGGCGCACACCCACGCTCAACGCCAACAAGGCGAAGGGTCCCCAGCAGAGGGCG
>JARICB010000166.1 GCA_029264225.1 Nocardioides sp.
CGGGCGCCATAGACCGGACTAGGCGACGCCTCCACGCTCGTTCCCGAAAGGCGAGCGCGGTCAGGCTACTAGGCCAACGATCGCAATGCCGAATCGCACCGCCCTTCGGACCTCACAACGGCCGCAGACCCTGCCCGTCCTGCAGGTGTCGTTGCAGGTCACGCACGAACTCCTCGCGGTCTCCGGCCAGCATCTCGACCGGGATCGTGGTGGTAGTGCCGCTGTGCAGACGCAGGATGACCACGGGGGCCCCCTCCACGGTCGTAGTGACCGCGTCCTCGACGTCCTTCCAGCGGGCAGCGGGAATTCCCACGCCGCGGACCCACTGCACCTGGTAGCCCTCGTCGCTGAGGCGGACCACCCAGCCGCGGCGACTCAGCGTGATTGCCGAGGCGATCAGCACCAGCAGGCCCAGCACGGCGGGGATCAGCAGCACCGCCGTATGCAGGTTGAGTACGGCGACCAGGGCGGTGGCCACGAACACGGTCAGGGCGATCGCGATCAGCACGAACCCCATCAGACGGGCGGCGATGGACGGGGAGACTCGATACTCGGACGGCACCTGCGCATTGAACACACGACGAAGAACTTCCGCCAATCTGACGCCGACCCTACCGACCTCCTAGACTGCTGCGGTGCCGTCCTCGGACGGCACGAGGAGGGGTGCCGGAGCGGCCGATCGGAACCGCCTTGAAAGCGGTCGTAGGGAGACCTACCGCGGGTTCGAATCCCGCCCCCTCTGCCAAAAGCCAAGGCCCCGAGGTCATAGGCTCCGGCGGGTGACTGCCAACGACTGGTTCTCCTCACCTACCGACGCCGTGGACCGACTGCACGAGGTCGGCTACCTGGCCGACTCGGCAACCGCCACGACGGCCTACCTGGCGGGCGCGTTGGAGAAGCCGCTGCTCGTGGAGGGCCCGGCCGGGGTCGGCAAGACCGAGTTGGCGAAGGCGGTGGCCCGGGCGACGGGGGCGGATCTGATCAGGCTCCAGTGCTACGAGGGTCTCGACGAGGCCCGCGCGCTGTATGAGTGGAACTACAAGAAGCAGTTGTTGCGGATCCAGGCGAGCACGGGTGGCCAGGCCTGGAGCGAGACCCATGACGACATCTTCACCGATGAGTTCTTGTTGACCCGACCGCTGTTGACCGCCATCCGCCGCGAGCAGCCGACGGTGCTGCTGATCGACGAGGTGGACAAGACCGACGTCGAGGTGGAGGGCCTGCTGCTGGAGGTGCTCTCCGACTTCCAGGTCACCATTCCCGAGTTGGGCACGATCACCGCCGTACGCCGCCCGTTCGTGGTGCTGACCTCGAATGCGACCCGGGAGCTCTCCGAGGCGGTGAAGCGGCGCTGCCTCTACCTGCACCTCGACTATCCCGACGCGCAGCGGGAACGAGAGATCGTCACCTCCCAGGTCCCCGGGCTCGATGACGCCGTCGTGACCCAACTGGTGGACGTGGTGGTCCGGCTGCGCGAGCTGGAGTTGAAGAAGGCACCCTCGATCGCCGAGTCGGTGGACTGGGCGCGCACGCTGATCGCCCTGGAGATCGACAAGCTGGACGAGGCCGCGGTGCGGGCGACCCTCGGGGTGGTCCTCAAGCACGCCTCCGACCATGCGCGCGCCGTGAAGGAACTCCGACTGGCAGCACTGTGAGCCTGCTCGGGAGCCATATCGGCTTCGTCGAGGCCTTGCGCTCGGCGGGGTTGGCGGTCTCGCTGGCCGAGGGCCTTGACGCGATCAGGGCCGTCGGGGTGATCGGCTGGGGCGATCGTGAGGTCGTGCGCACCGCCTACGCCGCGACCATGGTGAAGCGCCAGTCACAGCGGGTCACCTTCGACGCGATCTTCGACCTCTATTTCCCGCGCCTGGTCGGCGAAGGGGTGGGTAGGGGGTCGGTGGCCCAGCCGGACCAAGCGTCGGACCAGGCCTCGGACCAGGCGGGCGTTCGTGACAACGGGGCGGCCCTGAGCCGCTTTCGGGAGGCGCTGATGGAGGCGCTGGTCGACGGGGAGGCCCAGACGCAACAGCTGCATGACCTTGCCGTGGAGGCGGTGGGCCGCTTCGGCGCGATGCCGGGGCGTGGTGCGGGCCTGTCGAGCTGGTCGGCGTACACGACGCTCCAGCGGGTCGCGCCCGGGCAACTGGTTGCGCAGGTGGTGGCCGGGCTGATGGGCCAGGGAATGGGTCCCGAGGACGCTGAGCGGGTTGCTGGGCAACGTGTCGGCTCGTTCACCGGGCTGGTGGAGGGCGACGCGCGGCGCCGGATCGCGGAGGAGAAGGGGCCCGAGCACGTCGCCAGGGTCGTGATCAGGCCTACGATCGACCGGCTCGACTTCACGGCGGCGCGACGCTCAGACCTGGCGGAGATGCGTCGGGAGATCTATCCACTGGCGCGTCGGCTGGCGACCCGGCTGACCAAGGAGGAGCACGCTCGGCGCAGGGGCCCCTTGGATTTTCGGCGTACGGTCCGAGCCTCCCTCTCGACCGGCGGGGTGCCGCTGGAGACCTACCACCGGCCGAAGCGCCCGCACCGCACCGAGCTTGTGGTGCTGTGCGACGTCAGCGGCTCGGTGGCCAACTTCGCTCAGTTCACCCTGCTTCTGGTCTTCGCGTTGCGCGAGCAGTTCCACCAAGTGCGGGCGTTCACCTTCATCGATCACGTGCACGAGGTGACGCACCACTTCACCCCCGGTGGCGACGTGGTCGAGGTGATGGAGAACCTGGCGGCCAGCACGGCCCAGGCGGCCCTGTATGGGCGCACCAACTATGGGCGGGCGTTCACGAAGTTCGCTGAGCGCTACGGCGACGCGCTGGGCCCCAAGACCTCGTTGCTGATTCTGGGCGACGCGCGTTCCAACTACAGCGACCTGTCCCTGCCCGTCCTGCGGGAGTTGGCTGGGTCGGTGAAGCACGCCTGGTGGCTCAATCCCGAGCATCCGCGGCATTGGGGTACCGGAGACAGTGCTGCACCGGCCTACGGCGAGATCGTGCCGATGGTGCAGTGCCGCAACTTGACCCAGTTGGAGGAATTCGTGGCCGTCCTTTCGACCGGCCACCGGAGTCGCTGAGGCGACGGGCCGGAGCAGGTCAGCCGACGAGGTAGCCGAGGTCCTGGATGCGCCTGATCTCCGCGCGCAGGTCGGGATGCTCGGCCAGGTCGGCCGCGCGGCCCGCGACCAGGTAGGGCTGCGGAGCAGCATCGGAGCCGTCGAAGACGACGGTGACGCGGTTGTCGACACCGGCATTGATCAGCGACCCCAGCAGGGCGATCGGGTCGGCGCGGTCCTCGAGGGACAACACCCGAGTCTGCTGGGGGATCGAGGGCACCTGGGCCGAAGGAGCCCCTGCGGTGACGACCTGGTCGACCAAGAACTTGGTGGACGTGGCGGCTGCCGCGATCTCTGCGGCGGCCACGCCGCCGTGGGACGAGCCGACGAGCATGACGCGGGCGTTGGTGTCGCCCTTGACGGCCGCCTCGATGGTGCGGACGACCTGACGGATGTAGGTGGCGTTGTCGGCCGCCACGAGCCGCAGCCCGCTGCCCTCGTGCGCCTTGTCGCCGGGCAGGTAGGCGATGTAGCGCCCGGCGCCGATGCGTTGCACGCTGATCTGCCGGTCGGCATTGATCAGCCGGCTCATCAGCTCCTCGATCGAGGTCGGGACCGAGACGTCACCGACCGCCACCTCGGGTGCCGGCTCCTCGGTAGTGAGCTCGACGAAGCCAGCGGCTGCGTCGCGCAGGGCCGAGCCCGCATCGGTCGGGAAGACTCCCACGCCGATGGCCCGCAACCCGCCGCGAGTCGCCGCTGCGCCGGTGTCGGAGGACATCACCCCGGCGCTGAGCAGAGATCGCATCTGAAGGCCGTCGAGCAGTCCGCCACCGTCGGTGAGGTGGTTCATCAGCTCGGGGTTGCTCTCGGCCAACTCGTTGAGGAAGGTGGCAACGCCTTCGCGGTCCAGTGCGTCGGTCTCGATCAGGCCGGCGGAGACGATCGCACCGCCGAGGGCGACCTCGGGTGCGAGATAGCCGACCGCCCGCCCGGCGATGGAGCCGAGGGTCTTGAAGGCGGCTGCCTGCAACTCATCGATCCACCGGTAGGTGAGCACCGTCGCGCGCACGACGAGGGCGTCGGCGTCGAGTTCGACGGAGCGACTCAGCAGGCCGTGCTTGCCGGTCGTGGCGGCCCGGATGTCCTCTTCGGCCTGGGCGAAGGTGGCCGGTGAGAGCTCGCCGGAGTCGATCACGTCGTCGTCGGCGAGGATCTGGGTCCCGAGGAGTGCCCGCTCGCGCATCTCGGCGCCAGACTTCTCGAAGTGGTCGGCCAGCGCCAGCATCTGGTGATACTTGTCGGCCGCCACGGCGGCCCCCGACATGCCGCGCCGCTCGGGCGCGCCCGGGACCTTGGTCGGGTCTTCGCCTACGGAAGACGGGCCGGACTGCGGCCCGGGTCGGTGGGGTGTCGTGTCGTTCATGCGGTCACCTGGGCCAGGACGGGCGCCAGTTCGGCGGCGAGATCGGCAGGGTGGGTACGGCGCACGCGTACACGCGCCTCGTCGTCGTCCTGGTGTGGGGACAGGGAGTGCCAGCCGTCGGCCAACAGCACCCAGGAGACCAGCCCGACCACGGTAGTGGTCTCGGCGCGGACCCGGGCCGCGAGCACCCGCAGTCGGCCGCGAGCTTCGGTATGGATGGCGCCGACGGCTGCGGTGGCAGGCGCGGCCTCGACGGGCTCGCCGGCGCCGTCGAGGATGCCGTCTCCGTGGTGATTCATCAGCACCGACACCAGGTCGGAGCGGCTGCTGCGCAGCGCCTCCCCGATCGCGTCGAGCAGCGGGAACGGCACGTCGATGTCGTCGGGCACCAACGACTCGCCCAGGGTCAGGTCGTTGGGGATGGCGGCGGCGCGGGTGAGTTCACCCGACCACTGGTCGGTGCTGAACCAGGCAAGCTCGAAGACCACGCCGTCGCAGGTGGCGAGGGTGGCCACGGCGTTGCCTGCCTGACGGTGCCACGCCTTGACCTGGCTGCCGGCCACGGCCACATCGAGGTCGAGAGCGAGGTCGGGGGTCGCCAGCAGACCGATGGCGCCGGTCAGGCCAGGGTCGACCCCGGCGTCGGTGATCAGCCCGCGGTGTCGCAGCGACTCCTCGGCGTCGTGCAGTGAAGTGAGCGCCGCTGCATAGGCGTCGTCCTCGACCGAGCCGGGGGATTGACCCAGCCGGTCCTCGAGGCCGTGGTTGGTGCCGGGCTCGACCAGGTCGAAGGGCAGCGGGGCGCCACCGGCCAGGCTGGCAGCGTGGCGAAGTTCGTGGAGGTTGACGGCGATCCGGCGTGGCAGCCCGTCCAGGAAGCTGGCAGCCGGTGCAGGCGGCGTGCTCAGGTCGATCGTCACCATGTCAGAGTCCTGGAAGTTCTACGTCGAGCCAGTCCTTGTGACCGGCCGGTGGGGGAACGAACGCCACGAGCGCGGAGTCCTCGTCGGTCGGTGCCCGGCCGCTGTCGTCGTGGGCGAGGGCAGCGATGCGACCGGCGGCGTCGGCGACCAGGGAGGTGGCCCTGGCCCGGGTCGTCTCGATCGCGTCCTTGCGGGCATCGACCTCGACCAGGTGGCGAGCCAGGGAGTCGGCGGCACTCTCGTGATGTCCGGCAGCGACCTTCAGCCGGTTGGCGCGGTCCTGGATTCGCGAGCGCATCGAGTCGGCCGCCCTTCCGTGCCAGGGGACGCTTTCGGCCTGGGACACCAGTCGGTCGGCGGTTGCTCGGATGTCGCTGCCCTGTTCACGCAGTTG
This sequence comes from Nocardioides sp., assembly GCA_029264225.1. GTDB lineage: Bacteria > Actinomycetota > Actinomycetes > Propionibacteriales > Nocardioidaceae > Nocardioides. The sequence goes on from JARICB010000166.1 coordinate 5,793, forward strand.
GGCTACGCGCCTGCGGGTAGCCGCGGAGTCGCCGTACATCGATCAACACCCTTCCCATCGTCCAGCCGGTTCGCTGAGTGCGCACTACCCACCCTGAACAGTCCCAAACCAAGAACCTGGTTCGATCTTCAACTGGGTAGCCAGAGTCGCAGACGCTCCAGACCGTCGGTGATGGCCTTCTCGGGGCCGGCGAAACTGAACCGGATGTGGTGGTTGCCGGCATCGGTGTCGAAGTCGATCCCGGGGGCGACCGCGACCCCCGTCTCGCCCAGTAGCCGGAGACTGAACGCCATCGAGTCGTCGGTGAGGTGCCCGACATCGGCATAGACGTAGAACGCGCCGTCGGCCGGTGCGACCTTGTCGATGCCGAGGGTGGCCAGTCCCTCGAGCAGGAGCCGGCGGTTGCCGGCATAACGCGCGACGTGCGAGTCGAGTTCGGCGTACGACGCCTCGGTGAAGGCCGCGATGCAGGCCCATTGGGCGATCACCGGCGGGCAGATCGTGAAGTTGCCGGTCAGGATGTCGACCGCCCGCCGCAGGCGTTCGGGGACCAGCATCCAGCCGATGCGCCACCCGGTCATCGAGAAGTATTTGGAGAAGGAGTTGAACACGATCGCCTCGCGCGAGGTCTCCCAGGCGTTGCGCGCCAGAGCCGGCTCGGAGTATTCGATGCCGTGGTAGATCTCATCGGAGATGAGTTGGACGCCACGCTCCTCACACCAGGTGGCGATCGCGGCCAGTTCGGCGGGCAGCAGCATCGTGCCGGTCGGGTTGGCGGGGCTGGCGATGACCAGGCCGGCGATGTCGCCGCACTCCTCGAGCTGGGCCAGCGTCGGCTGGAACCGGTTCTCCGGGCCGCACGGGATCTCCACCACCTCGCAGCCGAGAGCGGTCAGCACGTTGCGGTAGCAGGGGTAGCCGGGCCTGGCCATGGCTATCCGGTCGCCGGGCTCGAAGGCCGCCAGGAAGGCGAGCAGGAAACCTCCGCTGGAGCCGGTCGTAACGATCACGTCGTCGGCGCTGACCTCGATGCCGTGCATGCGGCGGTGATGCCCGGCGATCGCTTCGCGCAGTTCGGGGACGCCGGCAGCGACGGTGTATCCCAGCGGGTCGGAGCCGCCGAGCAGCCGGATCGCCTCGTCGCGGACGGGCTGTGGCGCCCCGCTGCTGGGTTGGCCGGCGACGAAGTTGATCAGGTCGCCGTGGGTGCGCTGTCGCTCGGCGGAGGCAGCGAGCAGGTCCATGACGTGGAACGGGGGCACGTTGGCGCGCTGCGCGACGGCGAAGCGCTCACGTCCATTGATGGTCATGGCTGCGATGGTGTCACGCAGGAGGCGTGTGTGGAGCCCGGGTTCGCGCCGCATGCCGACCTGCGCGCCGACCGAAGTAGGAACCCTCGCCGAGCTGGGTACCGGATGAGTAGCCGGCGCCGTCCTGGGCGATGTTGGCGGCACAGGCGCCCGCGGCGTACAGGCCGGGGATGACGCTGCCGGATTCGTCCAGCACCCGCCCGTCGAGATCGCAGGCCATGCCGCCCATCGTGAACCCGGCGTAGAGGGCCGTGCCGAGGGTCAGGTCGAAGGCACCCCACGGTCCCTGGTCCTGTGGTGTCAGCCAGGTCGGGTGCTTGTGAAGGTCGGGGTCCTCACCGCGGGCGGCGTTGGCGTTGTAGGTGGCCAGCGTCTCGACCAGTGATCCGGTGGGCAGGGCGAGCCCGGCCTCCATCTCCTCGACGCTCTCCCAGCCGTCGATCAGCGGGCACAGCGGCATCGCCGGCTCGGCCATGTGCTGGCTGTCGAGGATCAGGTAGGCAGCAGAGTCGGTCTGCTTCATGACGTGGTAGGAGGTACGCGAGTGGTAGGAGTCCTCGGCAACGAAGCGCTTGCCCTCCTTGTTGACCACCAGCCCCCTGACGAAGTCGGAGGGTGGGTAGATCGGTGCGGTGATGAACGCCTCGTCCATGTGCTCCCACGCCGCACCGGCCGACTTGCCCAGGCGCAGCCCGAGCCCGTCGTCGTAGGTCGAACCGAGGGTGAACAGTTTCGAACCGAGTGCGGGGGTGTGCTCGGCGACCATGTCGGGATTCATGACGAACCCGCCCGCGGCCACGATGACCGACCCTGCCCGGACGACGCCGGTCTGCTCGAAATTCTTCCAGGCCACTCCGATCACCCGTGCTGATGCATCGGTGACCAGGTTGGTCACCCCGGTCTCGAAGCGCACCACGGCATCGGTCTCGGCGAGCCGCTCGACCAGCAGGTCGAGCACCATCCCGGCGCCGCCGGTGTCACCCGGCTTGGGCACCTTGTGGCCGCGGGGTGCCGGTGGGGTCTGGTCGCGGAAGGGCCAGACCTTCTCGTTGCCGGTGAACATCAGCCCCTGGGTGCCGGGCTGGATCACTGCCTTCTCGGGGTAGAACGAGCGCTCGAACTCGAAGCCGAGTGCTTCCAGCCAGTCGAAGTGGGCGGGCGAGTCGTCGCAGTAGGCGCGGATCTTCGCGGCGTCTGGGACGGGGGTGATCGCCATCAGGTAGTCGAACATGGCCTCGCTGGTGTCGGCCTGCCCGGTCGCGCGTTGTACGGCGGTGCCGCCGCCGAGGTAGAAGTGGCCGCCGGCCATCGACGACGTACCGCCGTGCACGGCAGCCCGTTCGAGGAGCAGCACGCTGGCTCCGGCCCGGGCCGCCTCGAGGGCGGCGCAGGCGCCGGCAATGCCGAAGCCGACCACCACGACATCGAATTCCTCCGCACCGTCCAGCACGGTCGAATTCAGCAGGTCGGGCAGGGCAGTGCCCTTGAGCGCGTCAGCCATGGCGCCAGACTAGAACAGGTTCCACTTTTCCGATGTCGGACGTTGGCCGGGACGTCCGACGGTGTGGTGGTGGGGGCGGCCGGGGTGTCGGACGTACGCCGGGATGTCCGACGGTGTGGTGGCCGGGGCGGCCGGGGTGTCGGACGTTGGCGGGGATGTCCGACGGTGTGGTGGCTGGGGCGGCCGGGGTGTCGGACGTACGCGGGGATGTCCGGCGGTGTGGTGGCCGGAGGGGCCGGGGTGTCGGACGTTGGCGGGGAAGCCGCGGGGGGCGTCCGACGGTGTGGTGGCTGGGGCGGCCGGGGTGTCGGACGTACGCCGGGACGTCCGACGGTGTGGTGGCCGGAGCGACCGGGGTGTCGGACGTTGGCAGGGATGTCCGGAGGGGATGCCGAGGGGATGTCCGACGGTACGGCGGTGGGAACGGCCGGGTCGTCGGACGTAGGGCACCGATAGGATCGGGCTCCGACCCGGTAATCGAGCGAGGTGGCAGTGACCTTCGACGTCCACCAGCTCGACACCTTCCTGCTGGTTGGCTCGCTGGTCACCTTCGCGGCGATTCTCGCCGTCCGGCTGTCCTCGAAGGTCGGCCTGCCCAGCCTGTTGTTCTACCTGCTGATCGGCGTCCTGCTCGGCGAGAAGGGGCTGGGCATCAACTTCGAGGACGCCCAACTGGCCCACGCGCTCGGCTTCGGCGCACTCGCGCTGATCCTGGCCGAGGGGGGCCTGACCACCAACTGGTCCGAGATGAAGGCCTCGATGCGGATCGGGCTGTCGTTGGCGACCCTGGGCGTCGCCATCTCGGTAGGCATCGTTGCGGTCAGCGCGCACTATCTGCTCGGACTGCCCTGGGAACTGGCGGTCCTGCTCGGGGCCGTCTGCTCGCCTACCGATGCTGCGGCGGTGTTCTCGGTGCTGCGAACGGTGCCATTGCCCAAGCGGTTGACCGGGGCGTTGGAGACCGAATCCGGTCTCAACGACGCGCCCACGGTCGTGCTGGTCTCGATCGTATCGACGGGAGCAGCGGCCGAGAGCGGAGCCCTCAGCGTCGCCGGAACCATCGTCTTCGAGCTGGTCGTCGGGGTCCTGCTCGGAGTCGTCGTCGGCTTCGCTGGCGCGTGGGTGATGCGCCGCGTGGCCCTGCCCTCCTCCGGGCTCTACCCGTTGGCCGTGCTGTGCCTGACGTTCGTCGCCTACGGTGGCGCCTCCGCTGCCCACGCCTCCGGCTTCGCCGCTATCTACGTCGCCGCCGTCATCCTGGGCAACCGGGAGTTGCCGCACCGGGCAGCCACCCGCTCCTTCTCCGAGGGAGTCGCGTGGCTGGCCCAGATCGGGCTGTTCGTGATGCTGGGTCTGCTGCTCTCGCCGGACCGCATTACGTGGGGCATCGTCGGTCTGGCGATCGTCACCGGACTGATCCTGACCTACGTCGCCCGCCCCATCTCGGTGCTGGTCAGCTCGCTGGTCCAACCCATGCCGCTGCGCGAGCTTGGCTTCATCTCCTGGGCCGGACTCCGTGGCGCAGTGCCGATTGTGCTGGCCACCATTCCGTTGGCTGCCGGGGTGGACGACGCCTACCTGCTCTTCGACATCGTCTTCGTGATGGTGGTCATCTACACGGTGCTGACCGGACCGACGCTGCCGTTGGTCGCGCGGTTGCTGGGGGTGGCGCTGCGTGATGAGCCCCGCGGGCTCGACGTGGAGGCGGCGCCGCTCGAACGGGTGGACGCCGACCTGCTACAGGTCACGATCAGCTCGATGTCGCGGATGCACGGCGTCGAGGTCGGCGAGCTCCGACTCCCGGTAGGGGTCTCGGTGTCGCTGGTCATCCGGCACAACGAGGCACTGGTGCCCGAGCGTCGGACGGTGCTGCGCCACGGTGACGATCTGCTTGTGGTCACCCCGCGAAAAGTCAGGACTGCCACCGAGGAACGGCTCCGCGAGGTCTCGGCCGGCGGCCGGCTCGCGCACTGGATCGAGGAGAAGCCGCGGCCGGTCGACTGAGATCTCTCGACGCTACTGTGAGGCAGGCGGGCTGCAGAACGTCGAGTCCTCGCCGGCGGTGAGGGACTGGGTCTCCTTCGTGCGCAATGCCTTGAAATCTTGGCCGACCACGACCACGACTCCGCGGCCCAACTGCTTGCCCGAGACGACCTTGGCCTTCTTGAACTGGCGCTTCACCAGCTGGACGGCGGCGTTGCGCGGCTCGTCGGACCAGATCTGGACACCCTTGATCGCGGCCGGAGCGTTGCCGCTGTCGGCGGCAACGAACCCGCGCTCCTCGAGCTGTTCCATCGTGGCGTTGGCAAGACCCGAGCGGTTGCTGGCGTTGTAGACGCTGACCGCCACCTGCCTGGAGTAGATCTGCGTGCCGGCCGTCGCGGTGACATCGGTGCACAGTGGCGCCGACTCGTCGCTGGGCAAGGGCTTGGTCAGCGCACTCCACCCCCACCACCCCCCGAGAAGCACCAGGGCGCACAGCGTCAGCAGGGTGGCGGCGGATTTGGCCAGCGAGGTCATCAGGAGCTCACTTCGTGGACTCGCGCATGCAGGATGTTGCGTTGGTGCAGCGCGGCTCGGAGGGCTCGGTGCAGGCCGTCCTCCAGGTAGAGCTCGCCTTGCCATTCCACGACATGGGCGAACAGGTCGCCGTAGAACGTCGAATCCTCGTCGAGCAGGGTGTCGAGATGCAGGGTGTCCTTGGTGGTGATGAGGCGATCGAGGCGCACCTGCCGCGGCGGGAGCTTCGCCCACTCGCGGGGTTCGAGGCCGTGGTCGGGGTAGGGACGCCCCGCTCCCACGCGCTTGAAGATCACGCCGTGACTATAACGATGCTGGCGATAATCTCAGGTGTTCGGCGAACACAGTTGGCGTCCTGACGACCGCCCTGCTGGTTAGTCTCAGGGTTATGACGCCGACCCCCGAGCAGCCCGCCGCCGCCGCGCCTGCGGAGCAGAACCCGATCGCGGCTGCGGTAGCACCCGGTTACGCCTTCGACGCTCCGTCGGTGGAGTTGGGGGCGCTGATGCTGAACGCGAGCGATCTCTGCGACGTCCACATCAAGATTCCGCTCGGCATGCTCAACCGGCACGGTCTGGTCGCCGGTGCGACCGGCACCGGCAAGACCAAGACCCTGCAACTGCTGGCCGAGCAACTCAGCGCCCACGGAGTGCCGGTGTTCGCCGCCGACATCAAGGGCGACCTGTCCGGCCTGAGCGTGCCGGGAGAGGGTGGCGAGAAGATCTCCGCGCGGGCTGCTTCGGTAGGTCAGGAGTGGACGGCGACCGGGTTCCCGGTCGAGTTCTATGCCCTCGGCGGCCAAGGCATCGGCATCCCGCTGCGCGTCACGATGACCTCGTTCGGACCGATGCTGCTCAGCAAGGTGCTCGGGCTCAACGACACCCAGGAATCGAGCCTGGGACTGATCTTCCACTACGCCGACCAGGCCGGATTGCCGCTGCTCGACCTCGCCGACCTGCGTGCGGTCGTGCAGTTCCTGACCAGCGACGAGGGCAGGGCCGACCTGAAGGCGCTCGGCGGACTCTCATCCGCGACCGCCGGGGTGATCCTGCGGGAGTTGATCGTCTTCGCCGACCAGGGTGCCGAGGCGTTCTTCGGTGAACCCGAGTTCGAGTCGAGCGAATTCCTGCGCACCACCCCGGACGGGCGTGGGGTCATCAGCCTGGTCGAGCTGCCCCACCTCCAGGACCGGCCGGCCGTCTTCTCGACCTTCTTGATGTGGCTGCTCGCCGACCTCTTCCACGACCTGCCCGAGGCAGGTGACCTGGACCAGCCCAAGCTGGTCTTCTTCTTCGACGAGGCGCACCTGCTGTTCAGGGACGCATCGGAGGCGTTCCTCGACCAGATCGCCCAGACCGTGCGGCTGATCCGTTCCAAGGGCGTCGGGATCTTCTTCGTGACGCAGAGCCCGACCGACGTGCCCGACGACGTGCTCGCCCAGCTGGGCTCGCGCATCCAGCACCAGTTGCGCGCCCACACCCCCAACGACGCCAAGGCGCTCAAGCAGACCGTCAATACCTACCCGAAGGCGGCCTACGACGACCTGGGCGAGGTCATCACCTCGCTCGGCATCGGTGAGGCCGTGGTCACCGTGATGAACGAACGCGGCGCACCGACCCCGGTGGCCTGGACCCGGCTGCGCGCACCCGAGTCCTTGATGGGCCCGGCCGACTCCGCCGCGATGGAGGCGAGCGTGCGGGCCAGCGCCGGCTACGCGACGTACAGCCAGGTCGTCGACCGCGAATCGGCGCGCGAGACGCTGGCGGCCCGGCTCGAGGAGGGCGCCCGCAAGGCCGCCGATGAGCAGGCAGCGAAGAAGTTGCCCAAGACGGCGACGAAGAAGGCGCCCGCCAAGGAAGATGAATCCATGGTCATGGATGTAGTGAAATCGCCGGTCTTCAAGGACTTCATGCGCACTGCGGCGCGCGAGATCGCCCGCGGGATGTTCAAGTCGGGTCGTCGGTGAGCGACCTGCAGCGGCTCCTGGACCTTGAGGAGATCCGCCAACTGAAATATGGCTACTTCCGGTGTGTCGACACCAAGGACTGGGATGGCGTCAGCGCCTGTTTCGTGCCCGAGGCGACGGCCTCCTACCCGGGTCAGACGTGTGCCGACCGTGGCGAGATCGTGGAGTTCCTCAGCGGGTCGATGTTCCCCGGACTGATCACCATGCACCACGGCCATCACCCCGAGATCCGCTTCGAGGATGTGGTCGAGCAGGACGGGGCCGATCGGGCCAACGGCACCTGGTATCTGCACGACAAGGTGTTCGCGCCTGAGTTCAACTGGGCCCTCGAGGGCACGGCCCTCTACGAGGACCGCTACGTCCGCACGCCCGAGGGTTGGCGGATGTCCCACACCGGCTACGAGCGGATGTTCGAGTCGACGTGGACCACCGAGGACGGCTTCCGACTCAAACAGGGCAACCGCTCGCGCGGCGGTGAATGAGCCGACTCCCGGGGCCGGTCACATCGTTGGGTCGGTCCACGCCAGTTGCGCTGCCTCGACACCCTTGTCGCGGGTGACCACTCGGGCCCGGCCGGGGGGTGCCGGCTGGGGACGCAGGTTGCCGATCAGGGCTCCCTCGTCGCGGGGCCCGGAGAGCAGCACCCCCGGCATGGCGAGGTCGCGCAGCGACTGGATGACCGGTTCGTACGCCGCCCGCGAGGCGCCGCCGACCCGGCGAGCGACCACGACGTGCAGGCCGGTGTCGCGCGCCTGCGCCATCAACGGCTGCAGCGCCACCACCGGCGACGACTGCTGGGTCGCCACGAGGTCGTAGTCATCGACCACGACGAACACCTCGGCACCGGTCCACCATGACCGGTTGCGCAGTTGCTCGGGGGTCACATCGGGCCCCGGGATCCGGCTCTCCAGGTAGGCCGCGATGTCCTTCAGGGTTGGCGTGGCCTGGGTAGCCGACGTGAGGTAGTTGAGCAGGTATTCCTCCGGCACCTCACCGAGCAGCGAACGCCGGTAGTCGACCAGCACGATCTGGGCCTCCTTGGGCGTGCGGGTGCGCATGACCTCCTGCACGTAGTTGCGCAGGAGGGCGCTCTTGCCCGACTGGCCGTCGCCGTAGATGAGCAGGTGCGGCTCGGCATTGACGTCGAGGGCGACCGGTGCGAGTTCCTTCTCGTTGATGCCGATCAGGATGCGCGACGGGTCGATCTTGCGGCGCAGGGCGTCGTCGCGGATCGTGTCGAGGGTGACCTTCTCCGGCAGCAGCCGAAGCTTCGGCCCGGGAGCGCCCGTCCAGGCCGCCTTGGCTCGGGCGATGAGGTCGTCGACTCCATCACCCAGGGTGTCCGCGTCGCCGTCGGCGTCGATGCGGGGCAGCGCCCCCAGGAAGTGCAGCTTGCTCGGGACCAGACCGCGCCCGGGGCGCCCGGTCGGCACCAGCGCTGCGACCTTGCGGTCGATCTCGGAATCGACCGGGTCGCCGAGGCGCAGCTCGAGCTTGGAACCGAAGATGTCGCGCATGGCCGCGCGGAAGTCGGCCCACCGACCGGACGCGGCGATGATGTGGAGGCCGAAGGTCAGGCCGCGGGCCGCCAACTGCTGGAGCTCCATCTCGAGGTCGTCGAACTCGGCGCGCAGGGTGCCCCAGCCTTCTATGACGAGGAAGACGTCGCCCCACCCGTCGTCGACCCGGCCGGCGGCTCGACGGCTCCGGTAGGTCTCGATGGAGTCGATCCCGTTGTTGCGGAAGTAGGCCTCGCGACGGTCGACCACGCCCTGGATCTCGGCCACCACGCGGCGTACGACATCGGGCTCGGAGCGGGTGGCAACACCAGCCACGTGCGGGAACTCGGCCATCGGGGCGAAGGTGCCGCCACCGAAGTCGAGCACGAAGAACTGCGACTCCGCCGGGGTGGAGACCAGGCCCATGCTGGCCACGATCGTGCGCAGCAGGGTGCTCTTGCCCGAGCGTGGCCCACCTACGACGGCGACGTGTCCCGCAGCACCCGAGAGGTTGAGCGTCATCGTGTCGCGTCGCTGTTCGCGCGGGCGGTCGACGGTCCCCAGGGGGATGACCAGCCCGCTGAGCTTGCGCCACTGTTGGGAGACCAGACCCAGCTCGGGGTCCTCGGCCAGGTCGGGCATCAGGTCGTCGAGGGTGTCGGGGACGTCCAGCGGCGGTAGCCACACCTGATGGGCGGGCTCGCCGGCACCGATCATCCGGCTGACGGCGATGTCGAGCAGGGAGGGCTGTTCGCCCCGGTGTTCGCCCTCCTGCTCGATAGCGGCCGACGCGTCGTCCGAGGTCGTCTCCAGGGGCTCGAGGGAACGCACCTCGGAGATGGTGAACGGCAAGATGCCGCGGACCAGCCCACCCTCGTCGCGCTTGACTCGCGCTCGACCGCTGGGCGGTCCCGAGACGTACGCCGCCTTGAACCGCAGCAGGGTCGATTGGTCGGGCTTCAGGTAACCCAGGCCGGGGACGGCGGGCAGTTCGTAGGCGTCGGGGACACCGAGGACGGTGCGTGACTCGGCGGAGGAGAAGGTGCGAAGACCGACCCGGTAGGACAGGTGCGACTCCAAGCCACGAAGCCTGCCCTCCTCCAGACGCTGGGAGGCCAGGAGCAGGTGCAGGCCGAGCGAGCGACCGAGGCGACCGATCGCGACGAACAGGTCGATGAACTCCGGCTTGGCCGAGAGCATCTCGGAGAACTCGTCGACCACGATGAACAGCGACGGCATCGGCACCAGATCCTCGCCGTTGGCGCGGGCCTTCTCGTAGTCACGGACCGAGGCGTAGTTTCCGGCGTCGCGGAGGAGCTCTTGTCGTCGGGTCATCTCACCCGAGAGCGCGTCCTGCATCCGGTCGACGAGGGTGAGCTCGTTGGCGAGGTTGGTGATCACTGCGGACACGTGCGGCATGTCGGCCATGCCAGCGAAGGTCGCCCCACCCTTGAAGTCGACGAGCACGAGGTTGAGCTGCTCGGAAGAGTGCGTCATCGTCAGACCAAGCACCAGGGTGCGGAGGAACTCCGACTTCCCGGATCCGGTCGCACCGATGCAGAGCCCGTGCGGGCCCATGCCCTGCTGGGCCGACTCTTTGATGTCGAGGTGGATCAGGCCGCCGGTGTCACCGATGCCGATCGGCACCCGGAGCCGGTCGCGAGCCGGTCGCGGTCGCCAGGCGGTGGCCGGGTCGAAGGTGTGGATGTCGCCGAGGCCGAGCAACTCCATGTGGTCGGGCGCAGCACTGGTGATGTCAACCGCGCCGGAGCCGGAGGCCTCCGCGCTGATCGTCTTCAGTGGGGCCAACCGGCGGGCGAACGCCTCGGCCGTGGCCAGCTCGCACTGGTCGATGAGGGCCTTGACCGGCTCCTCGCGCACGCGCACGGCCAGGATAGGGAGCTTGGCCAGTTCACCGGGTCCGTCGGTGAACTGCAACCGCAACCGGGTGGAATCCTCGAGTTCGTCCCAGCGCGACGGCAGGTCGAGCAGGGTCACACCGTGCAGGCCGTCGGGGGGTACGACGTGATTGCCGAGCGGCAGTTGGCCGCCGTCGATCACCAGCAGGATGTGGGGCGTCGGTGGACGCTCGTCGGCACCGAAGCGGGGCCGGTCGTTGAGGTCGGGCGGCAGCAGGGCGCCCAGATCGTCGATGGAGGTGGCCACCAGCCGGCGCGGGCCGACCGCGTCGACCTCGCGGGAGCTCTGGGCGTGGGGGAGCCACTTGATCCAGTCCCAGTGGGTCAGGTTGGCTTCGGAACTGAGGACCGCGACGACGAGCTGGTCGGGGTTGTGGAAGGTCGTGGCCGAGCAGATCATCGCCCGCGCCGCCGACCTGGCAGCCTCTTCGGGACCACAGATCTCCACCCGGTCGAAGGCCCGCAGGTCGATCGACGCTGGCAGGTTGGGCTGGAGACGGTGTACGACCAGCAGTCGGTGGAGGGCT
>JARICB010000199.1 GCA_029264225.1 Nocardioides sp.
CCCCGCCCCTGTTCGCCGACGCGGTGACCCAGGCACACCAGTCGCTGACCAAGGGGCGCGGCGCCCCCAAGATCACGTTGGAGGTGCTTGACGAGGAGCAGTTGGCCGAGCTCGGCTTCGGCGGCACCCTTTCCGTCGGCAACAGTTCGACTGCCAAGCCGCGTCTGGTCAAGTTGAGCTACACCCCCAAGCACGCCGTGACGCATCTGGCCCTGGTCGGGAAGGGCGTCACCTTCGACTCGGGTGGTCTGACCATCAAGCCGTCGAGCAGCATGACGGGGATGAAGGGCGACATGGCCGGAGCGGCCGCCGTGGTGGCGGCCACCTTCGCCATTGCGCGACTCGGGCTCCCCGTTCGGGTCACCACCATCGCTCCGATGGCCGAGAACGCGATCTCCGGGCTGGCTACCCGACCCGGCGATGTCATCACTATGTATGGCGGCACCACCGTCGAGGTCACCAACACCGACGCCGAAGGACGCATGCTGCTGGGTGATGGTCTGGTCCTGGCTGCCGAGGCCCAGCCCGACGTCATCGTCGACATCGCCACCCTGACCGGCCATATGCAGATCGCGCTCGGCGAGAAGGTCGGCGCGGTGCTCGGTTCCGACGACATCGTCGAGGACATCGTCGAGGCAGGTGAGCGGGTCGGCGAGCAGCAGTGGCCGATGCCGATCCCCGAGGAGATGCACGCCCGCATCACCGAATCGACCGTCGCCGACCTGCTCCAGCACGACTGGGTGCGGTGGGGCGGCGGGCTGCGGGCCGCAGCCTTCCTCCGGGAATTCACCGCCGGTCTGCCCTGGGCGCACCTCGACATCGCCGGCAAGGAGATCAACTCCGCCGGCGCCTACGGCCACGTGCCCTCCGGCGCCACGGGCTTCGGCGTGACGACTCTGGTCGCCTACGCCCGGACCCTCGTTGCGGCTACCGAGTAGCCATCAGAGGCCGTTGGCCTTCTTGCGGCGGTTGTAGTCACGCAGTCGCTGGGGAACTCCGACCACCGCTGCGTCGTAGGACGGCACGCGGTGCTTGTTGGCGAACGCGTGCGCCCACTGCACGCTGGGCACCCGGCGCCTGGTCCACTCCCCGTCATGGGCCACCAGCAGCAGGGTCACGTCACTGACCGCCGTACGCGGCTCGACGAAGCCCTCGACCCCGGTCCGGCTGGTGACGAAGTCGGTCAGGTGGGTCACGTCGGCGCCATCTGCGGCACGGACGCGGGTCGACCCGGTGCGTGCGGCATCACGTGCCGGCCGGTTGGTGCGGCCACTGCGACGGAATCGATCAAGCCAAGGCATGCACACATTGTGCCCGGTGATGGAGGCAACCCGGTGTGGACAGGCTCACAAAGAGTGCGAAGATGGAGCGCCGCCGTGGGAGGCGGGTAGCGAGCACCCCCTGACGGCGAAAGGCACCGCGTGACCGACGGCGACTTCGACGTATTGATCCTGGGCGCAGGGTCGGGCGGTTACGCCTGTGCGCTGCGGGCCGCACAACTCGACCTGAGCGTCGCCCTGGTGGAGAAGGGGAAGCTGGGCGGCACCTGCCTGCATCTCGGTTGCATCCCGACCAAGGCGCTCCTGCACACGGCCGAGGTGGCCGACGCCGCCCGCGACGCCGCCAAGTTCGGCGTCCTTGCCTCCCTCGACGGCATCGACATGGCGGGCGTCAACGCCTACAAGGACGGCGTGGTCTCGCGGCTCTTCAAGGGCCTGACCGGGCTCATCTCCTCCCGCGGGATTACCGTGATCGAGGGCGAGGGCCGGGTCAGCGGACCGCGCACGGTCACCGTCGGCGACGCGACCTACACCGGCAAGCACCTGGTACTCGCGACCGGCTCCTACTCCAAGTCACTGCCCGGCCTCGAGGTCGACGGCGAGCGGGTCCTCACCTCGGAGCACGCGCTGCGCCTCGACCGGGTTCCGGAGTCGGTGATCGTGCTCGGCGGCGGTGTCATCGGCTGCGAGTTCGCCAGTGTGTGGGCCAGCTTCGGCGCGAAGGTCACCATCGTCGAAGCGCTCCCTCGGCTCGTCGCTGCCGAGGATGCAGCCTCCTCGAAGGCTCTCGAACGCGCCTTCCGTAAACGCAAGATCACCTTCCGCACCGGCACCGCGTTCCAGAGCGTGCAGACCACCGACTCCGGCGTGGCCGTGAGCGTCGAGGGCGGCGACGTGATCGAGGCCGACCTGCTCCTCGTCGCCGTCGGCCGCGGCCCGTCCACCGCCGGCCTGGGGTATGAGGAGCAGGGTCTCGCCATGGAGCGCGGGTTCGTGCTGACCGACGAGCGGTGTCGAACCAATCTCGAGGGCGTCTACGCCGTGGGCGACATCGTGCCCGGTCTGCAACTGGCCCACCGTGGCTTCCAGCAGGGCATCTTCGTCGCGGAAGAGATCGCTGGCCTGGAACCGAACCCGATCGATGAGTCCGGCATCCCGCGGGTCACCTATTCCCACCCCGAGATCGCCTCGGTCGGACTCGATGAAGCGACCGCGCGGGAGCAGTACGACGACGTCACCACGATCACCTACGACCTCGGCGGCAACGGCAAGAGCCAGATCCTCCAGACCGCCGGCTTCGTCAAGTTGGTCGCCCGGGTCGACGGGCCGGTGATCGGTATCCACCTCGTCGGCGACCGGGTCGGCGAACTGATCGGCGAAGCTCAACTCATCTACAACTGGGAGTCGCACGCCGACGACGTGGCTCCCCTGATCCACGCACACCCGACCCAGAACGAGGCCCTCGGCGAAGCGCACCTGGCGCTGGCCGGCAAGCCCCTGCACGCCCACACCTGATCCACCACCCTCAGCACTCCACTACGAACAGCACACACACCGCGAGCGAAGGAATCATCCATGGCCTCCGAAGTCACCCTCCCGGCACTCGGCGAATCTGTCACCGAGGGCACTGTCACCCGTTGGCTCAAGCAGATCGGCGACACAGTCGCCATCGACGAACCCTTGCTCGAGGTCTCCACCGACAAGGTCGACACCGAGATTCCCTCGCCGGTCGCGGGGACGCTGCTCGAGATCCGGGCCGACGAGGACGAGACCGTCGAGGTGGGCGCCGTCCTGGCCGTCATCGGTGAAGAAGGCGAAGGCAGTGGCTCGGAGTCCTCCGAGCCCGCAGCCGAGCCCGCAGCCGAGGAGGAGCAGGCCGAGGAGCCCGCCGAGCAGGCACCCACCCAGGAAGCCGAGCAGGAGGAGACGCCCGCCGAGCAGGCCCCCGCCGCCAAGACCGAGCCCGCCGATGGCGGGTCCGCCACTTCGGTCACCCTGCCCGCTCTGGGTGAGTCCGTGACCGAAGGCACCGTCACCCGCTGGCTTAAGCAGGTAGGCGACGACGTCGCGGTCGACGAACCCCTGCTCGAGGTCTCCACCGACAAGGTCGACACCGAGATTCCCTCCCCCGTTGCAGGCAAGCTGCTCGAGATCTCGGTCCAGGAGGACGAGACCGTCGAGGTCGGCGCCGAACTCGCCAAGATCGGCTCCGGTGACGCTGCCCCCGCGAAGGACGAGGTGCCGGCGAAGGACGAGGGCACCGCCAAGGACGAGCAGCGCCAGTCGCCCGCCGCCGAGGATGCCGACGCCCAGGCCCGCGAGGACGCCGAGGAAGAGCCTGCGCAGGAGAAGCCCGCCGAGCAGCCCGCGGCTCCCGCGGCGCCGCAGAAGCCGGTCGAGCAGCCCGCGGCGCAGGACAAGCCCGTCGAGCAGCCCGCGGCGCAGGACAAGCCCTCGCGCGGCGACGACCAGAGCTCCTACGTCACCCCGCTGGTGCGCAAGATGGCCAACCAACACGGCGTCGACCTGGCCAGCGTGGCCGGCACCGGTGTCGGTGGTCGGATCCGCAAGCAGGACGTGCTCGATGCCGCCGAACAGGCCAAGCAGCAGTCGGCGCCCGTCAGCCAGCCAGGCCCGTCCGCGGCCACCGCTCAGGCGCCTTCCGGATCGGCCCCGGCCGCCCCGGCCAGCGCCACCAGCGGGGCTCCCTCACCGCTGCGGGGGCAGACCGAGCCGCTGTCGCGCCTGCGCAAGGTCATCGCCAGCCGCATGGTCGAGTCGCTGCACCAGAGCGCCCAGCTGACGCAGGTGATGGAGGTCGACGTGACCGCCATCGCCCGCCTGCGCGAGCGGGAGAAGGCAGACTTCTTGGCCCGCGAGGGGGTGAAGCTGACCTACCTGCCGTTCTTCGCCAAGGCCGCGATCGACACCCTCAAGCAGCACCCGAAACTGAACGCGGCCATCGACAGCGACAAGGGCGAGGTCAGCTACTTCGACCGCGAGAACATCGCGGTCGCCGTCGACACCGAGAAGGGTCTGCTCACCCCGGTCGTCAAGGATGCCGGTGATCTCTCGATCGCCGGGCTCGCCAAGAAGATCGCCGACGTGGCCGAGCGCACCCGCACCAACAAGATCGGCCCCGACGAGCTCTCGGGTGGCACCTTCACCATCACCAATCTGGGCAGCTTCGGGGCCCTGTTCGACACCCCGATCATCAACGCCCCGCAGGTGGCCATCCTCGGGCCGGGTGCCGTGGTGAAGCGGCCGGTCGTGATCGACGACCCCAACCTGGGCGAAACGATCGCCGTGCGCCACATGGTCTACCTGTCGCTGACCTACGACCACCGCCTCGTCGACGGCGCCGACGCGGGTCGGTTCCTGGCCGACGTCAAGAAGCGTCTCGAGTCCGGCCAGTTCGAGGTCTGAGCCACTCGCGGCACCAAAGCGCGTGATCGTGGAGGATCGCAGTCAGCTGATGACTGCGATCCTCCACTCACATTTGGCACATGTGGTGAGGTAGGAGCATGCGCGTCGTCATCGCTGGAGCGTCCGGTTTCCTCGGCACCCACCTCACCGAGCACCTGCGAGTCCACAGGCACGAGGTGACGCAACTCGTCCGCAACGAGCCGACCGAGCGACTCCAGAGTCAGTGGGATCCCGCAGCCGGACACATCGACCAGTCCGTGATCGAGCGCACCGACGTGGTGGTCAACCTGGCAGGCGCCAGCATCGTCGGCAACGTGCACTCCAAGAAGTGGGCCGACGAGGTCCTCGACAGCCGGATCAGCACGACCGCGACCCTCGCCAGAGCCATCGCCGCCTCGAAACAGCCCCCCGCCTTCCTCGCCGGCAACGGCATCTCCTGGTACGGCGACCACGGGACGCAGGAGGTCAATGAGAACACCGACAGCCGAGGCAACGCCTTCCTGACCACCGTCAGCCGCGCGTGGCAGTCCGCGACCGAGCCGGCCGCCGCCGCCGGCGCCCGGGTCTGCATCCTGCGCACCGCGCCAGTCATGGACGTCCAGGCTCCGCCCCTGAGTGCGCTTCGCCGCCTGTTCAAGTTCGGCCTCGGCGCCCGTCTGGGTGACGGCGAACAGTTCTTCCCGATGATCTCGCTGCGCGACTGGATCGGCGCCGTGGCCTACCTGGCCGAATCACGCGACGTGTCCGGCCAGTTCAACCTGTGCTGCCCGCAGACCCCGACCAACCGCGAGTTCACCAAGACGTTGGCTGCTGCGGTGCACCGCCCGGCCTTCCTGTTCGCTCCGGCACCGGTGCTCAAGGTCGCCGCCGGCGCGATGGCCCCGGAACTGTTGGGCTCCGTGAACGCCCGGCCCTGTGCGCTCGAGCGCGCCGGCTACGACTTCGAGGATGAAGATGTGCGCGAGGTGCTGGCCGCCGGGTTGGCCTGACTGCGCACCCTCACCATCAGCCACTCACCTTGCACCCGGCGCAGGGTAAGCGTCCGGCTCGTGGGGCGATCCCTGGGCAGCGATTGCCGCGAGTCCTTTCCGGTCACCACTCCCCCGACGACCCGGTCCGTCACCCGCACCCTCAGCCGGTCGGCCGACTCCTCGATCACCTCGAGGGCCAGGACCTGGGTATCCAGTCCGTCGACGGCCAGCCCCCGGTCGGTGTAGGCGCTGAGCATCGCCGCGTCGAGGCGACCGGTGGCCGACCCTGCGACGTACAGCCCCCGCAGGGCGCCCACGTCTCCCTCGGCCCAGGCCTCGGCTCGGCGCCGGTCCCAGTCGGCCAGGACTGCGCGGGACTCCGAGGCGTCCCCCGCAAGAGCGGTCGGTCCATCGGTAGCCGTGCCCTCGGGCCGGGTGTAGTGCTTGATCGCGAGCAGTCCGCCGGTCGAGAGCACGACACACGCGGTGAGGGCCAGGATCATGGGGAGCAATCGTCGTGGGTCCACGCCTCTACCGTGCCGCAGATCGGCGATGAACGTCGGTGCTCATCCACAGGCCGTCGAGTCGGGCCAGCGGCGTACGCTCGCCCCATGCCCATCTACCAGATCGCCGGGCTCGGCACCGAAGCCCTCGACTACCTCACCGCCTGGGACCTTCAGCGCGACGTGCACGCCGAGGTCGTCGACGGCACCCGCCCCGACACGGTGCTGATGCTGGAGCACCCGCCCGTCTTCACGGCCGGCAAACGCACCGACGCCGGCGAGCGT
>JARICB010000203.1 GCA_029264225.1 Nocardioides sp.
CATGGTGGTCGTCGACGACCTCACCGTGGCGTTCACCCTGAACACGCCGTGGCCCAGTTTCGACTCCCTCTTCACGACCGGCATCGGGATGGTCGTGGCGGAGGCAGCCGACGCCAGCAAGGAGTTCACCCCGATCGGAGCCGGCCCGTTCGTCTTCGAGGACCGGACCCCGCAGGAGCGGATGAGGTTCACGTCCAACCCCGACTACTTCGATGGCGCATCCCCGCTGGACGGCCTCGAGTTCGTCTACATCGTCGACCCGAATGCCCTCGCGGACACCTTCAAGCAGGGCGACGTCTCGATGGCGATCCTCCGTGATGCGATCATCGTGGAGGAGGCGATGCGTGAGAAGACGGCTGGCTACCTGCAGATGGTCGGGCTCGGCTTCACGGGCCTGATCAACGCCGAGGAGGGTCACCCCGGTCACGATGTCCGCGTTCGGCAGGCGATCCAGCTGGCCGTCGACCCCGAACTGGTCAACGAGCGGGCCAACGATGGTGCCGGCGTGGTCTCCTCCTCGCTGTTCCCCGAGACCTCGCGCTTCACCCAGGACGGCGTGGAGGGTCTGCAACACGACCCCGAGGCTGCCAAAGCGCTCCTGGAGGAGGCGAAGGCCGACGGCTTCGACGGCAAGATCACCTATCTCCAGGGCAGTTCGCCCATGCAGCGCGCCACCGGCCTGGCCGTTGAAGCCCAGCTCGACGCCGTGGGTTTCGATGCCGAGATGGAGTTCCTGGCCTCGGTGCCCGACCTCATCTCCCGGGTGATCGAGCGCGACTACGACATGTCGACGTGGGCCCTGAGCTGGCGTGACTCCGCGCCGTACCCGCGGATGTTCGGCATCGACCACTCCGCCGGTGGCGCCGGCTACGGCACCGCGACCTCGCCGGAGATGGACGAACTGATCGAGACCTTCCAGGCCGCGGCCACCGAGGATGAGCAGTTGGCTGCCGCGAAGGGCCTCCAGGAGGGTTGGAACGAACTGGCTCCCGCGCTGGTCCTCGGTCCGACGGCCGAGTTCAACATGTGGCAGCCCAACGTCCACGGCGTGGCGACCAACAGCAACACGATGGTGCTCCTGGACGAGGCGTGGATGTCGTGACCCTTCGAAATGTAAGCGTGCGAGTCCTCGAACTCGTCGCCGTCCTGCTGATCGTCAGCTTCGGCGTCTTCTTGATGGTCGCGCTGATCCCGGGAGACCCGGCAACCGCGATCCTCGGCGAGGGCAAGCCGCCCGAGCAGTATGAGGCGCTGCGCCAGGAGTTGGGCCTCAACGACCCCGTGCTGAGTCGGTACTTCGACTGGCTGGGTGGCGCGGTGACCGGCGACCTCGGGAACTCGATCCTCCCGCCCCGCACTCCGGTAGGGGAGCGACTGCTCGCGGCGCTCCCGGTCAGCCTGGAACTCGCTGCCCTGGGTCTGATCATCGCGCTCGTCGTAGCGCTTCCGCTGGCACTCTGGGCGGCCGCTCGCCAAGGCGGCCTCGTCGACCGCGTGATCGGGGCCACGATGTTTGGCCTGCTCTCCGTGCCGTCATTCCTTGCGGGCCTGCTGCTGATCATGTACTGCGTCAACGAGCAGGGCTGGTTCCCTCGATCCCAGTGGGTGCGGCTCAGCGACTCGATCAGCGGCAACCTGCACCACGCGATCCTGCCAGCCATCGTGATCGCGCTCAGCGAGATCGCGCTGTTCACCCGGATCCTGCGCAACGACCTCGTCGTGACCTTGCAGGAGGACTTCATCCTGGCGGCGCGAGCCAAGGGTCTGGCGCCGTGGCGGATCATGGTGGGTGATGCTCTGCGGCCCTCATCGTTCTCCCTCGTCACCCTGCTCGGCATCAGCACGGGCCGATTGATCGGCAGCACAGTGATCGTGGAGTACCTCTTCGCGTTGCCCGGGATGGGCTCGCTGGTCGTCTCGGGAGCCCAGACCGGCAACTTTCCCATCGTGCAAGGTGCCGTCCTCGTGACCGCGATCATCTACGTGTTGGTCAACATGTGCGTGGACCTCTCGTACGGAATCCTCGACCCAAGGACGCGCCGTGTTCATGTCTGATTCCAATTACCTGCCCGGCACCCCATTGACCCGCGCCCGCATGGCCGGTATCGGTGGCGGACTGCTCGGCGTCGGTCTCCTGCTGGTGATCGTCTCGATCCTCACCCTCTCCGGTGCCCTGTCTGCGTTGGTATTCATCGTCGGGGTGGTGCTGGCCTTCAGTGGCACCAGCCGCCTGCTGTGGGCGGCCCGGCGCCGCAAGATCGACCTGCTGCCCTGGCTGTGCTTCGCCTGGCTCGGGGCGCTCGGCGTTGTCGCTGTGCTGGCTCCCTGGCTGCCGTTGGCGGAGGGGCGCAACGCCACGATCGCGTTGACTGAGCCGATCTTCTTGGAGCCGCTCAAGTACGGCGATCACCCGCTGGGCACCAATGGTGCCGGCCTCGACATGCTGACCCGCGCCATCTACGGCGCCCGAACGTCGATGACCATTTCGATGACGGCGATCATCATCGGCCTGACATTCGGTGGCCTGGTCGGTGTGGTGGCCGGGTTCTACCGCAAGGGCGTGGACCGCACGATCGGCATCCTTACCAACTCCGTGCTGGCCGTGCCGCCGCTGATCCTGCTGATCGCCCTCGCCTCGATCCTCGATCCCAACATTCGCAACATGGCCTTCGCGCTGGCTTTGCTCACCATCCCGAGCATGGTGCGGATCGCGCGGGCCAACACCATCTCCTTCGCCCAGCGTGAGTTCGTGCTGGCTGCTCGGGGGATGGGGGCGAGCCGGGCCCGGATCATGCTCCGGGAACTGGTGCCCAACGTTGCGCTGCCTCTGTTCTCGATCGCGGTCGTGACCATCTCGGCGCTCATCGTCGCTGAGGCCTCGCTCAGCTTTCTGGGTCTGGGCATCCCCCAACCCGAACCGACCTGGGGAAACATGATCTCGGAGGCGCAGGCTGGCAACACCATGCGTGACCATCCCTTCATCCTGATCGTGCCGGGCTTCTTCCTCTTCATGACCGTGTTCTCGTTCAACCTGCTGGGCGAAAAGGCCCAGAAGCGTTGGGACCCGAGGAGTGCAAAGCTGTGACAACGCCAACGCCAACGCCTGGCCCTGTGACGGAGTCGACCGCGCGCCAGCGAGGAGATCTGCTGCTGGAGGTCGACGACCTCCGCACCGTGTTCCACACGCCCCGTGGTGATGTGTCCGCCGTCGACGGGGTCTCCTTGCGACTGCATGCCGGCGAGACCCTCGGGGTCGTCGGTGAGTCCGGGTCGGGCAAGTCGATCCTGGGCCGGACCATCATGGGCCTGGTCACGTCCGGGCCGACCACCACGGTCACGGGCTCGGTGCGCCTCGACGGTCAAGACGTGCACGCGCTGAACCCGCGTGAGCGTCGACGTCTGTGGGGGCCCAAGGTCGCCATGGTCTTCCAGGACCCGATGACCTCGCTCAACCCGGTGATGAGCATCGGCGCGCAGATGGGCGACATGCTGCGCCGCCATCTCGGCCTCTCCGTGAAGGACGCACGCGAGCGCAGCATCGAACTGCTCGACCTCGT
>JARICB010000218.1 GCA_029264225.1 Nocardioides sp.
CTACCGTACGGATAACGTCGAGTTGGGTAGCCGGCAGAAACGACTGGGTGGAGTCGGCCAACAGGGCACCGCCGGCGATGCGCCCCGACAAGGTGGGTTCACGGCTGCGCAGGGCCGATCGGTCCAACTCTTCGACGCGCACACCACCCGCCTCGAGCAAGGTGCAGGCGCGGCGTACCTCTGCCAGGTCGTCGTGGTCGGCGGCCACCAGCAGAGTGCCAACCCTGCGGAGGTCGACCCCTTGCCCTGCACGCTTCTCGAGCGCAGCGGCATAGGCGGGCCAGCGCTCGAGCGAATCCACGCCCAGACGCAGCAGTGCCTCCTCGCCGAACCAGGCCTCGCCCCCGGGAGCCAGCATCCCTGCGGCGGCGTACGTCGCCCCCGAAGCCGGTGCCGGATCAAACAGGCGCACCTCGTGCCCAGACCTGACCAGCTCGTCGGCGCACGCCAGCCCGACGATGCCGCCACCGATGACGATCACCCGGAGCCCGGGCGCTGCCGTGCTCACGAAGCGTGCACGAGCTCGGCAATCTCCCGGGCAGCGCGAGGTGGATCGCAGTGCTGCCAGACGGCCGCGACGACGGCGACGCCGTGCACCCCGCTCGCCATTACGGCAGGGACGCGATCGACGGTGATCCCACCGATCGCGATGGTCGCGATCACGCGTGCTGTCGCGGCGAGCACGTCGAGCCCGATCGGATCGGGTAGCCCTCCCTTGGTGGTGGTGGCATGCACCGGGCCCACCCCGGCATAGTCGGCGCCCTCATCGCGAACCCGGGCCGCGTGCTCGGGCGTGCGGCAGGTGGCGCCCACCAGAAACGTCGCGGGAACGATCCGCCTCGCCTCTGCCACCGTCAGGTCGCCCTGCCCCAGGTGGACGCCATCCGCACCGGCAACGAGCGCCACATCGACACGGTCATTGACTATCACCCGAGTACCTCGGGGTCGCAGCAAAGCGACCAGCTCACGGGTCCAAGCCACGACGTCGCTATCAGTGGCCCGCTTGGCGCGGACCTGGATCGCGTCGACCGCGTGAACCGCATCCGCGGGGCCGGTGACGACCGCGAGCACCCGCCTCAGAGCGGCCTCATCGAGGATCTGGAAATCAGTGATCAGGTGAAAACGTGGCAACACGTCGATCTCACTTCCTTCGCCGGCATGATCCGGAGCAGGTTCGACGGTCGGGGCTGCTTCAGCCCCTTCTCAGCCCGATGCATCGGGCTCCCGTGTGGTTGCGGCGACACTAGCACCGCTCTGCACCGACCCGCTCCAACGTTCACCGCAGTCCGGCCGGGGCGAAGTGACGGCGCGGTGCGAAGCCGTACGATGTGATCGTGGTCGGCCCGAGAACCTCTGGACGCACCCGAGGAGCAGTCGCTTCTCGGGGTCTTGGTCTCGTCTGGGCAGTGTTGCTGATCCTGGGCATCCTGGGGATGCACGCGCTTGCACAGCATTGCGCGGTCCCTGCCAGTGGATCCGCCGTTGCTGCCATGACAGTCGAGTCGCAGGTCGACTCCGGCGTGCACGGAGCTGAGCACGGCGACGATCAGTCGGCCGGACCAGCACTAGCTCTGTGCGCGGTCATGCTGCTGGCCGCGGGAGCGGCACTGGTGCTGCTCCTGCGCCCACGAAGGGGTTGGCTCCGCGGCTGGTCGCTCAGACGTGAGCCGCTGCGCCGGGTCAGGGATGCATTCGCCCCGTTGGGCACCGGGCCGCCGTACGTCGTGGCTTTCGCTGTCATCAGGTGCTGAGAGGGGCTGGCGCGCTCCACCGACGCGCTTCGCCCCGACCCCAACACACCCACGATGACATTCGACGGAGACCACTATGCGTATTACCCCTGCCCTTGCTGCCCTGACCCTGACCCTGGCCTTGGGCCTGGCCGGCTGCTCGGACGACGACACCGTTGACTCGGCCATGCGCGACGGCACCCACATGCCTGACGACAGCGCTTCAACCGATCACAACAACACCGACGTCGCGTTCGCGACGGAGATGATCCAGCACCACGCCCAGGCGCTCCAGATGGTCGACATGACCGTCGGCCGTGACCTCGACCCGAAGTTCGAGGAGTTGACCGTCGCGATCCGCGACGCCCAAGCACCCGAGATCGAGGCCATGTCCGACTGGCTCCAGGACTGGAACGAGAAGGTACCTTCCACCGTCCGCGATCACGTCAACTCCCACGGCACCCACGACATGGAGGGAATGGACGACACCGGCATGGGGATGCCGGGGATGATGAGCCAGGACGACATGGATCAACTGGCGGACGCGTCTGACGCGAGCTTCGAAGACATGTGGCTCTCGATGATGATCGAGCACCACGAAGGGGCCATCGAGATGGCTGAACTGGAGCAGACCGAAGGCGAGTATGCGCCAGCGGTGGAGTTGGCCAAAGACATCGTGGCCTCCCAGTCGGTGGAGATCGACACGATGCGGGCGCTTCTCTCCTAGTCCCCCGATACCGAGAACTCGGCCTTCTCTTATTGTCGAGCCATACCCCAGGGGGGTATCTTGTGTCTATGAGCAACCAGCATTCCGAGCCAGCAGTAAGTGAGCAGGAGTACACCTGCCCGATGCATCCCGAGATCCGTCAGATCGGGCCGGGCTCGTGCCCGATCTGCGGGATGGGCCTCGAACCAGTCACCGTCAGCGCCGACACCGGTCCCAGTGCGGAGTTGGCTGACATGTCCCGCCGGTTCTGGGTCGGCCTGGTCCTTGCCCTGCCGGTGTTCCTACTGGAGATGGGCGGGCACCTGTTCCCGTCGCTGCACCACGCCATCTCCCCGCAAGCATCGACCTGGATCCAGTTCGCCCTCGCGACCCCGGTGGTGCTGTGGGCAGGCTGGCCGTTCTTCGTCCGCGGCGCGGCCTCGGTGCGGACGATGAACCTGAACATGTTCACGCTGATCGCGATGGGTACTGGCGTCGCCTGGCTCTTCAGCGTCATCGCCACCCTCTGGCCGGGGGCCTTCCCCGACTCCTTCCGTGGGATGGACGGCACGGTCGATGTCTACTTCGAGTCAGCCGCCGTCATCACCGTCCTTGTGCTCCTGGGCCAGGTGTTGGAACTGCGTGCCCGCGAGCAGACCTCGGGGGCCATCAAGGCGTTGCTGGACCTGACGCCGAAGACTGCTGTTCTGATCTCCGAAGACGGCACCGAGGAGGAGGTCGCGCTCGACGGCGTGCAGGTGGGAGACCGGTTGCGGGTCCGGCCGGGCGAGAAGGTGCCGGTCGACGGTGTGGTGGTGGAGGGTCGCTCCTCGCTCGACGAGTCGCTGGTGACGGGTGAGTCGATGCCGGTCACCAAGTCGGTCGACGAGAAGCTGATCGCAGGCACCATCAACCAGACCGGATCCTTGGTGATGCGTGCCGAGGGTGTCGGTAGCGACACGATGCTGTCGCGGATCGTGACGATGGTCGCGCAGGCGCAACGCTCGCGGGCTCCGATCCAGCAGTTGGCCGACCGCGTCGCAGCCTGGTTCGTCCCGGCCGTGATCGTGACGGCGCTGGTCGCGTTCGCCGTGTGGGCTCTGGTGGGGCCCGAACCCAAGCTGGCCCACGGCCTGATCGTGGCCGTCGCCGTCCTGATCATCGCCTGTCCATGTGCCCTGGGTCTGGCCACGCCGATGTCGATCATGGTCGGCGTCGGTGCCGGCGCCCGTTCCGGTGTGCTGATCAAGAACGCCGAGGCGCTGGAGACGATGGAGAAGGTCGACATCCTTGTCGTCGACAAGACCGGCACCCTGACCGAGGGGAAGCCGTCACTTACCCACATCGAGCCTGCTTCCGGGTTCGCGGCCGACGAGATCCTGCGGCTGGCCGCCGGGGTGGAACGGGCCTCTGAGCACCCGCTGGCCCTGGCCATCGTTGCCGCGGCCGAGGAGAAGGGTCTGGTCCTACCAGCCGTCACGGACTTCGACTCCCCCGTCGGGCGGGGTGTGGTCGGGGTGGTCGATGAGCGTCGCATCTACGTCGGCAGCGCCGGCTACCTCCAAGACCAGGGCCTGGACACCGGACCACTGGCCAGCCCCGCCGATGAGCTCCGCAAGGACGGTGCCACCGCGATCTTCATCGGCATCGACGCCAAGGTCGCCGGGATCCTCGCCATTGCTGATGCGGTCAAGGAAACCACCCCGGCTGCACTCGAAGCCTTGCGGGCCGAGGGCATCGAGGTGGTGATGCTGACGGGCGACAACCGCACCACTGCGAAGGCCGTCGCCGCACGACTCGGCATCGAACGGGTGGAGGCCGAGGTGCTGCCTGATCACAAGAGCGACATCGTCAACCAGCTCCGTAACGAAGGGCGGATCGTGGCCATGGCCGGGGACGGCGTCAACGACGCCCCCGCCCTCGCCGCCGCACATGTCGGCCTTGCGATGGGTTCGGGCACCGACGTCGCCATGGAAAGCGCAGGAGTGACCCTCCTCAACGGCGACCTCACCGGCATCGTCAAGACCCGCGAACTGTCGCACGCGACGATGAACAACATCCGGCAGAACCTGTTCTTCGCCTTCATCTACAACACTGCGGGCATCCCCATCGCCGCCGGAGTCCTCTACCCGTTCTTCGGCATCCTGCTCTCCCCGATCATCGCCGCCGCTGCCATGTCCTTGTCATCGGTCAGCGTCATCGTCAACGCACTGCGACTCCGCACCCAGACCTGAGGAATGACCACATGATCAAGATCAAGCTCGCCGCCCCCGTCATGACCGCCGCCGCACTCCTGCTCGTCCTCTCCGGCTGCGCAACAGACCCCGACCAGGGCGCCGCGACGACGCCCGGGGCCACCGCAGAGTCATCTGCGCCCGACAAACTGGCTCAGGTGATGGCCGACCACGACCTCGACGACATGCCCGCAGTGGAGCTCATCGACCACCTCGACCGTCTGGGCGGCAGCGATCGTCCTACCGAGCTGATGGCCTCGGTCCGACCCGGTGAGTTGGTGCTCACGGCCGATGACGAGGAGTCCACGCTGAGCATCCCCGAGGACCGGTTCTACCTCTCGCTGGCGCCCTACATCGAGTCGACCCATGAGTGTTTTCACCACTCCCTCACGACGTGTCAGGGTGAACTGGCTGCCCAGGACGTCGTGGTGGAGGTCCTAGACGACACCAACGACACCGTCCTGGTCGATGACACCCTCACCACGTTCGACAACGGCTTCGTGGGCCTCTGGCTCCCGCGCAACATCGAAGGGACGATCCGCGTCAGCTACGACGGCAAGTCTGGCGAGGTCGACTTCACGACCTACGACGACGCACCGACCTGCCTGACGACGCTACGCATGGCTTGATCTACTCGTCGTCGTCGCTTCTGATCAGTCGCTGACGGCTGCTCAGCAGTTCAAACTCCGGCCTGGCGGCGACGAAGCGCTCGGCCGAGTCGAGGACCTGCGTCAACTGCTCCCGGTCTCCAGAGACGAGGGAGATCCCAACCGTGGCCCGTCGGTGCAGGTCCTGGTGGTCGACTTCCGCGGCCGACACGTCAAAACGTCGACGCAGGTCGGCCACCAGCGGACGGATGAGCGAACGCTTCGCCTTCAGCGAATGCACGTCATCCAGCAGCACGTCGAACTCCACCCAACCCACCCACACGACCTCATCATCGCCATTGCCGGGCGCGGTCTCAAGTGGGGTCTCTTGGCTCAGGAGTAGCGGTGGTTCTTGGCCGCGTGCCCGGCTTCGCGCGTGCAGGTGCGGCCGCTGATGGCTCGATGCCCGCACAGCTTCTCGACCTCGGCCTCTGGGTCGGAGACAGCCTTCTCGACCGGGGCCCTCTTCGCGGCCGACTTCTTCGCTGCGGGCTTGGCTCTGCTCGGGGTCGCGGTGGGCTTGGCCGCGCGCGCCTCGACGTCCTTGTAGTTGGCTTCACGCATCGCGCGCAAGGCGTCCATCTTGCTCATCGTCGGCTCACGGAGTGACTCTAGTGCCAGTCGAGTAGGGCCATCCGGGCCGGGTCAGGGCCCCGCAACCGAACCGATCAGAACCGGTCGGCAGGCCTCAGCGTCGCCTCGGCGCCACCGTCGACATAGAGCACCTGACCGGTGACGTGGGTCAGCTCGGGCGAGACGAAGCAGCCGACCACGCGGGCGAGATCCTCGGGCTCGGCGTAGCCGTGAAGCGGCATGGGTACGGCGGCATCCATGATCTTCTTCATCGCGGGGTCCTTGACCAGCCCGGCCGTCATCGGCGACAGCACGACGCCCGGCGCGATGACGTTGATCGCGATGCCTGCGTCGGCCCAACCCGGCGAGACCGCCGTACGCCGTGCCCACTGGGTGACCGCGGACTTCGAAGACGGGTAGAGCTGCGTCCCTCGGCCATCGGCGATCGCCGCTTCAGTAAGCGACGCCACGGAGGCCTCATCCTCACCCAGCAGTGCCGCGACCAGGGCCGGGTCCGAGGGCTGGGTTCCGGAGATCGATCCGATCAGCACGACACGCGGAGCCGCCGAGGCGGCCAGCGCGGAGCGCAGGCCCTCGATGAGTTCCGTCGTGCCGAAGTAGTTGACGAACGGCAGCAGCGGCGACGGACCGGACAGTCCGGCGCAGGTCACCACCGCGTCCACTACTCCCCCGGACTGCGAAAGCACCTCGGAGACCGCTGCCGCGCGACCTTCAGCGGATGACAGATCCGCGCAGATCGTCGCGTTCGCCAGGTCGACCCCGATCACCCGGTCTCCGAGCGCTTCCAGGTGGGACACGACGGCCGCGCCGATGCCCGATGCAGATCCGGTGACGACGATGAGACGGGACATGGTTCCTCCAGAAGTGGCGAACGGGACGAAACGTCAGATGTGGGAACCGCCGTCGACGCGCAACTCGACGCCGGTGAGGTAAGCCGCATCGTCGGAGGCCGCAAAGGCGATGACCCCGGCAACCTGCTCGGGCTCACCCGGCCCCATGGGGGACCGGATTCGGCCATAGTAGGAGAAATCGAGGTCACCCGGTGTGACCGCCGCGGTCAGCGGCGTGACTA
>JARICB010000231.1 GCA_029264225.1 Nocardioides sp.
AGGGCCACGTGGGCGAGCGCGCCATCGGTCTGTAGCGTCGCGATGCCGAACAGCACGATGATGAGGATGAGAAGCAGCACAGTAAGGGTGACGTCGATCAGACCGCTGGCGATTCGCGAGCCCAGGCTCGCGGGCGGCAGATCGAGCGCGACTGCTTCGCCCGTGACGTGATCGTCGACGGTGAGGCTGGCGAAGGCGGGGTCGAAGTGGGACATCGTGGCCAAAGCATAGGGTGGTCGCGTGGATCTCGACGCCTACGTTCTTGCGCACTCCGCGCAATGGCAGCGCCTCGAGCAACTGACCCGGCAACGTCGCCTCGTCGGCGCCGACAACGACGAGCTGCTCGATCTGTATCAACGCGTCGCTACCCAGTTGTCGGTGGTGCGGACCTCGGCCCCCGACGCCGCCCTGATCGCCTACCTGTCCTCGGTCCTGGCCCGCGCACGGCTGCGCACGGTCGGCACCCGGGCGACCACCTGGGGCGGGGTCGGCAGATTCTTCACCGAGCGGTTTCCGGCTGCGTTGTATCGGTTGCGCTGGTGGTGGCTGGCAACGATGGCCGCCAACGTCGTGGTGGCGGCGGTGATGATGTGGTGGCTGCTCGCGCACCCGGCCGTGGAGCAGAGCCTGCTCTCGCCCGCGGAGATCGACCAGTTGGTCCGGGCGGACTTCGAGAACTACTACAGCGAGTACGCCGCCTCGCACTTCGCTGCGCAGGTGTGGATCAACAACGCGTGGGTCAGCGCGCTCTGCCTGGCTTTCGGGGTCCTGGGCGCGCCCGTGATCTGGCTGCTCTTCAACAACATCGCGAACGTAGCGATCATTGG
Organism: Nocardioides sp.; assembly: GCA_029264225.1. GTDB lineage: Bacteria > Actinomycetota > Actinomycetes > Propionibacteriales > Nocardioidaceae > Nocardioides. The sequence goes on from JARICB010000231.1 coordinate 828, forward strand.
TTCGATCATGTTGCGCCACGACCACGGGGGCCATTTCTTCGGGCTGCTGCTGCCGCATGGGCTGCTGGAGCTGACAGCGGTGTTCGTGGCGGCGGGCGTCGGACTCCGGCTCTTCTGGTCCTGGGTAGCCCCCGGCGACCTGACTCGCGGACAGTCCATGGCGCGCGAGGGCCGCACCGGCGCGACCGTCGCCCTGGGGCTGGTCGTGGTGCTGTTCGTCAGCGGTCTGATCGAGGCGTTCGTGACCCCGTCCGGGTTGCCGACCGCCGCCCGCGTCGGGATCGGGATCCTCGCCGAACTGGTGTTCTTCGCCTACGTGTTCACCCTCGGACGCAGCGCGTACTCGCGCGGTCATACCGGCGACATCGATGGTGTCCTGCTCGAGGACCGGGTCGCTACCCAGGCCTGAGAACCGGCCTACGATCGGTTCCTGACCCCGGACGAGGGGGCGGGGTAGGAGAAGCGAGGAGCCCTGTCGATTCAGAGCAGTCCGCGTGCCTTCAGCCCCAAGTAGTGATCGGCAAGAGCCGGCGGCAACCGGTCGGCGGAGGTGTCGATGACGTCGACGCCCAGGGCCGTCAGGATGTCGCTGGTCCGGCGGCGCTGCTCCATCACCTGGGCGGCTGCTGCCGCGGCGTACACCTCGGGCAATGAGCTGCGCTGTTGCAGCAACTCTCCCAGGGCCGGATCCTGCACGGAGGCGAGCACCACCCGATGGTGCCTGAGAAGGGAAGGGAGCACCGGCAGCAGGCTCTCGATCACCGACGCCGGCTCGAGCGGTGTCAGGAGTACGACGAGGGCGCGCTGTCGGCCGAGGCCGTGGATCGCGCCGGTCAGGGCCGCCCAGTCGGCCTCGGCGATCACCGGTTCGAGGTCGGCCATCGTGTCCTGGAGCCGGGCAGTGATGTCGCGACCGCCGGCCGCCCGAACTCGGGCTCGCACGCGCCGGTCCCCGGCCACGAAGTCGACCCGATCGCCAGCGCGCGCTGCCAAGGCAGCCAGCAACAAGGTGGCGTCCATGGCCGAGTCGAGACGGGGCACGTCACCGATCCGCGCGGCCGAGACCCGTGACGTGTCGAGAACCAGCACGATGCGACGGTCCCGCTCGGGCTGCCAGGTGCGCACGACGACGTCGCGATTACGAGCCGAGGCTCGCCAGTCGATGGAGCGGACGTCGTCGCCGCGCACGTATTCGCGCAGTGAGTCGAACTCCGTGCCGGCACCCCTGATTCGGACAGCCGAGCGCCCGTCGAGCTCGCGCAGCCGGGCGAGGCGGGAGGGCAGGTGCTTGCGCGACTCGAAGGGCGGCAGCGAGCGCACCGTGCCGGGGATCGGCAGGGTGGCCTGTCGGGCGCCAAGACCGAGGGGGCCGGGTATTCGCAGGGTCACGCCCAGCGCGTGCAGTTCCCCTCGGCGGCGCGGACACAACCCGGTCGCGATGACCGTCTGGTCGCCACCGGTGAGCTGGATCCGGTGCCGGTTGTCGGTAGCGCCAGCGGTCGGTTGCCAGGCGTCGCGCATGATCCCTCGGACGAGGCGGGTGCTGGGGTTGGCGATCGTCAGTCGGGACTCGGCCTCCTCACCCAGACGCACGGCCCGGATGTCGTCGCGGCGCACGTCCAGCGTGGTGGGGCGGACGGCCAGGAGCCAGTCGAGCAGGGTGATCACGACGACCAGCAGCAGCCACAGTCCCACCGTGCTCAGGGCGGGGCGCAGCACCACGGGCACCAGCCCGAGCAACAGCAGAAGGGGGACGCGCCCGGTGATCATCATGATCAGCGGGGCACGGGCACCGAGTTGAGCGCGGAGGTGAGGACGGCCGTGACGTCGACGTTCTCGAGTTCCGCCTCGGGGCGCAGACCCAGTCGGTGCACGAGCGTCGCGTGCGCGAGCGCTTTGACGTCGTCGGGGGTGACGAAGTCTCTCCCGGTCAGCCACGCCCAGGCGCGAGAGGCCCTCATCAGTGCGGTGGCACCGCGGGGCGAGACCCCCAGTGAGAGGGATGGCGAGTCGCGGGTCGCGCGGGCGATGTCGACGATGTAGCCGCCCACCTCGGGGGAGACCGTCACGGTACGCACAGCGGCCTGGGCGGCCTCGATGTCGGCGGCTCCTGCCACGGCCCGCACCCCGGCCGCGCGCACGTTGCGGGGCTCGAACCCTGCCGCATGTCGAGCGAGGATCTCGAGTTCGGCCTCGCGGCCGGGGATGGGCAGCACGATCTTGAGCAGGAAGCGGTCCAGTTGTGCCTCGGGCAGGGGATAGGTCCCCTCGTACTCGATCGGGTTCTGGGTGGCGGCAACCAGGAACGGCTGCGGCAGCGGATGGGAGACCCCGTCCACCGAGACCTGGCCCTCTTCCATCGCCTCCAGCAACGCCGACTGGGTCTTGGGTGGCGTCCGGTTGATCTCGTCGGCGAGGAGCAGGTTGGTGAAGAGCGGGCCCGGACGGAAGGCGAGCTCGCCGGCGCGCTGTTCCATCACCATGGAGCCGGTGATGTCGCCGGGCATCAGGTCGGGGGTGAACTGCACGCGCCGGGTCTCCACGTCGAGCGCCCCCGCCAAGGTGCGCACCAACAAGGTCTTGGCGACGCCGGGCACGCCCTCCATCAGCACGTGACCACCACAGAGCAGGGCCACGAGCAGTCCGGATACGGCCGCGTCCTGACCCACGACGGCCTTGGCGACCTCGGTCCGGACAGCACCGAGCCGTTCGCGCACGGCGTCGTGATCGATCGGGACGGCAGAGCGCTCGGGGTGCTCACGGCTCTCGGAGCTCAGGGCTCTCTCGGGACTGGTGCTCATGTGCGGCGTACCTCTCTGTCGAGCTCGGCCAACTGGTTGGCCAGGCGAATGAGTTCGTCGTCGGAGCCGGGCGCGGAGGCGGCGTCCCCGATCAGCTGGTCGATATCGCTGGCAGGGCGGCCCAGGCGCGTGGCCACGTCCCGGATCAGGACGTCGGTCGCGGTGCTCGGGTGGCGTAGATGCTGTGCCAGGCTTCGGCGGGTGGCCCGGCGAAGCATGAGCGCGGCGTGCGCGCGTTCCGAGGCAGCCCGGTAGAGCCGCCCCCGCGCCTGAGTGGTCTCGAGGGACCGGACCGAGACAGGCAGCGGCTCCACGGCCAACGCCCCCAAGCGGCTCCCACGCCACCAGATCACTGCGGCCATGACCAGACCGAGCAGCCAGATCGACGGCACCAGCCAGGACGGAAGCAGGGAACGCAGGCTCACCCCGTCATTGCCGACGAGATCGGCCAGGCTCGGCACGTACCAGACCACGCGCGGCTGCTGGCCGAGGAGGCGCAGGGCCACCGCTGCGTTGTCGGCGCGCAGGATCTGGTCGTTCTCGAGCACTCCCGGGGCCCCCAACAGCACCAGTCGGTCGCTGGCGGACGCGAGCAGCCATCCGCTCGGGGCCGGGAAACAGCCGGCAGTGGTGGCGAACGCGTCGGCTCGGTCGACCTGGATCGCGAGACCCGACAGGTCGCCGTGACCGGTATCCGTGCACCGGGCTGGCCGGGGCTCGCTCACGGGGTCGCCGAGTGGGGCCGCGTCGATACCCAGTGCCTCGGTCGCACCGGGACCGGGACCGGCGACGATCACGGTGCTCTCACCTGCCGCCGTGAGCAGCCGCGAGGCGGTGCTGCGACCCAGGTTGTCCGGCGAGGTGACCAGGACGGTCGTGGCCCGGTCGAGCGTCCGGGTCTCCAGGGCGTCGGCACTACGCACGATGTCGACCTCGATACCCTCGTCGGCCAGCACCCGGGCAAGGGCCTGGGCCCCGGTGGCGCCGGGGTTCTGGGGGTCGTGGGCGGCGCTGTTGGTAGGCGGAGCGCCCAGTGCCACGGCTACCGCGAGGGCCACCAAGGTTCCCAGCACGATCACCAGGATCGAGCGGTGACGACGCAGCCACCCGGTCATCGCCGTCCCACCAAGTCATCGTCGAGGTCGAGCACGAGCGCGGCCTGCTCCCGGGTCGCATCGCGGTCGCCGTACCGGACGAGGTCAAAGAGCCGGGCCGCTTCGCTGACTTGCCTACCTTGCCGTGGGTACGCCGATTGCAACGCTGTCGCGACTTCATGGGCGGTCATGCCAGGGGTGGCCGTGAGCCGACCTCGCTCCGCCTGACTCAGCGCCAGGGCACGGAAGCCGTCGACCAGCGCCTCGGAGTGCCGTCCGGCGGCCAGGGCCTGCTCGGCCCGGGTCCGCCACTGCGCGGCCGTGATGGAGTCATCCGGCAGCACAGCCCCGCCGTCCTCGGCCACCCGGCGCGCCCTGCGGGTCCGGGTCGCGAGCCACGCGAGCGCCAGGCCGAGGAGCAGCGCCACCAGCATGGCCACGAAGGCCGACAGGGGTGGCGCCTGGGAGGCGGCGTCGAAGATGTTGAGGACGAATCGCCGCAGCCAGTCGATCAACCGGGCCATGAGGTCGTCGGAGTGGTAGTCGGAGTGGAGGAGTTCACGGCGCAACGACTCCCGCGCCTGCTCCGGTAGCGGGTCGAGCGGCGGGTCGAGGGCCAGCGCCCAGTTCACGAGCCGGTGATTCCGGCCTGGCGCATCAGGTCCACGTCGTAGGCCTCGGTCCGCATCCGTTGATCCAGGTATTGCAACGTCGCAACGGACGTGGTGAACGGCGCGACGAAGGCCGCCGTGACTACTGAGGCCAGGGCTTGTCCGATCACCATCAAGAAGACTCCGGCTTCGCCCGACATGCCGCCGAGAAGTACGCCCTGGCTCAGGAAACTGACGGGCAGCGAAAGCACCGACCCCGCGACCTGGGCCACGATGTAGGTCAACGCTGCGATTGCGAAGGTGCGCCAGAACGCCCGCCGGGTCAGGCCGTAGCCGCGGCCCAGGGCCGCCCAGATTCCCAGGTTCTCCAACATCAGTGCCGGGACCGGCAGGTAGTAGATCCGCACCCAGAACCAGACCATGAAGGCGATAAGCAACGGGACGCTTACCAGGCCGTACGTGAGCGGCAACTGCCACGAGTCGGCGCCATAGGCGATGGCGACCCAACTCAGTGCGTAGCACCCGATGATCAGGATGCTCGCCGCCCCGAGCAGTGTCGTGAGGCCCACCAGACGCCAGCGCTGACCCCGGGTGGCAGCCCAGGCGGCTCCCAGTGAGAGCTTGCGGCCGATGGCGGCAGCGGCGACCACGTGCGCGATCATCCCGCCGACCAGGATCAGCCCGATCGCCTGCAGCACCGCGCCGAGTCCCAGGGCTCCGAAGACGCCCCCCAGGGCGACCAGGTCGCTATCGGAGAAGTCGGCACCCGAGCCGGTCGACCCAGCGGCTAAGGAGAGATTCACCGTGGAGCCGAGGACGGCGGTGACCACGACCGGGATCGTCATCGATACCGCTGCCACCAGCACAGCCGACCCGACGGTTGCCGCCGGGTTGAACCTGATGATCTTGAACGCCGCGTCATACATGTCGCCCAGACCCAACGGACGCAGTGGGATGGCGCCGGGCTTGTGCGCTGCGCGCTGCTGGGTGAAGGCCGCGGGGTCCGGCGCACCCGGGTAGGGCTCAGCAGGATGGCGAGCAGGCGGGCCGGGCGGGGGCGGGGTCCACCCTGGAGGTGGGAACTGCTCGGACATGGCTTCTCCCAGTGTTCTGCTCGCCTCCGACCGTCGGCCCGGCCGCTGCGCCCGGCCAATCCTGACAGGTCACGGTGTCGCGCTGGCAGTGCCCTCCCTACGGGGCCCACGCTCACATCCCATGATCGAGTGGTCCTCGATGCGCCGCCGCGTGCGAACGCGGGTAGCATCAGCACACCGGCCGGACCGGTCTGGCAGACGTCAGAACTGTCCAGCGATCGGCGCCATCACGATTTGGTGCCATCGGTGGATGTCTGCCAAGATAGTCCGGTTGCTCCGGCGGGCCTCTTGCACCTGGCTGGCGGAGTGTGGCAGCACTTGACTTCTGAATCGCGTCTCCGAGATCGATTGAGTTGTTGCGTGCAAGCGCACTTGGCCAGTTGACGAGTAGGAGACCCGATCAGCCCGACGAACCCGTCGGGTGCTCCCCATGTAAAGCATCGAGATCCTGGTCTGGTGCCGTGCGAACATGCGCGACACGCCCGACCTCGGGGGTCGATGGTGGGAAGCGGATGCACGGGCGGTACGGCCTCACCCGAGGACGTGTCGTGAACCAGACCGAACGCGGTACGACCCCTCGTGGGCGTACGAGATCGATAAGGACGAGAGAGACCTATGGCGGGACAGAAGATCCGCATCAGGCTCAAGGCCTATGACCACGAGGTGATCGACACCTCGGCGCGCAAGATCGTGGACACCGTCACCCGCACGGGTGCGAAGGTCGCCGGCCCCGTGCCGCTGCCGACCGAGAAGAACGTGTTCTGCGTCATCCGCTCGCCCCACAAGTACAAGGACTCCCGCGAGCACTTCGAGATGCGCACACACAAGCGCCTCATCGACATCATCGATCCCACGCCGAAGACGGTGGACTCGCTGATGCGCCTCGATCTGCCTGCCGGTGTCGACATCGAGATCAAGCTCTGAGGTCTGATATGAGTACTTTGGAACGTAATGTGAAGGGCCTGCTGGGCACCAAGCTCGGCATGACCCAGTTCTGGGACGCCGACAACAAGGTCATCCCCGTCACCGTGATCGCCGCTGCGACCAACGTCGTGACTCAGATCCGCCAGCCCGAGATCGATGGCTACAACGCCATCCAGGTCGGCTTCGGTGAGATCGAGGCGCGCAAGGTCAACCAGCCGGAGGCCGGACACTTCGCCAAGGCCGGGGTCACCCCCCGTCGCCACGTCGTGGAGATCCGCACCGCTGACGCCGGTTCCTACACCATCGGGCAGGAGCTCAGCCCCGAGCTGTTCGCCGCCGGTGAGGAGATCGACGTCACCGGCACCAGCAAGGGCAAGGGCTTCGCCGGTGTGATGAAGCGTCACGGCTTCCACGGTGTCGGCGCTTCCCACGGTGCCCACCGAAACCACCGCAAGCCGGGCTCGATCGGTGCCTGCGCAACGCCGGGTCGCGTGTTCAAGGGCACGCGCATGGCTGGCCGCATGGGTAACGACACGGTGACCACTCAAAATGTCACGGTTCACGCCGTCGACGCCGAGAAGGGCCTGATCCTGCTCAAGGGTGCCGTTCCCGGCCCCAGGGGTGGTCTCGTGGTAATCCGCTCGGCCGCCAAGAAGACGCAGGAGGCCTGAG
>JARICB010000233.1 GCA_029264225.1 Nocardioides sp.
GGTCAGGGCCCCTTTTCGGACCTGTACCCCCGACCGGATTCGAACCGGCGCTACCGCCGTGAGAGGGCGGCGTGCTAGGCCGCTACACAACGGGGGCAAGCACTACTTTTGACGCGAACGAACTATAACCAAGGTTGCAGATTCGCTCAAAATCCCCGGCAGGCCGGGGACTTCGCTGGGATACAAGGACTCGAACCTTGACTAACTGGACCAGAACCAGTCGTGCTGCCAATTACACCATATCCCAATAATTCGGCCCCCGAATGTTGCATTGGGCGACCGGGATGGAACCCTACACGCGGCCCTAGGGACGCTCCAAAACGCCCTCCCCTACAGGCTGCCCGGTCGTCGTCGCCAGGCCCATCCGACGGGCCAACCAAGTGGCCAGCACGAGGTAGACCAGCGACTGGGTCAGCGTGCCGGGCAGGCTCCACCAACTCCCGCCGGTGGGGTTCAGCGCACTGCTCATGTCGGTAAACGCGAGCGCCATTCCGAAGGCAAGGAAGTTGTTGAGTACGTGCATCGCGATGCCGGCCTCCAGACCACCGGTCAGGATGACGAGCGCCCCGGCCACCAGCCCGAAGGCCAAGCGGTCCACGAAGATCGGCCAGCTCTGACCGAGTCCGTGGGCCAGGGCGAACAGCAGCGCCGAGAGAATCACCGCCACCGCCCGGCTGCCGAACAGCCCCCCGAAGGCCTGCATCAGATAGCCCCGGAAGGCATACTCCTCCCCCGCTGCCTGTAACGGGGTGAGCAGCACAATGACGAGCAGGAAGTCACGGGTCGTGGAGGTGGCCTTGTTGAGGTCGCCGCTCACCTCCACTCCGCCACCTTGCGGAACGAGCATGGACACGACCAGCGTCGCGATCAGGGCCACCACTGAGAGCCCCAGACAGGCCAGCAGGAAGCGCCACCTGATCCGGCAGGCAACCGACCCCAGCCAGCCCGGGCGAAGTCCGTGCAGGAGGAAGGTCAGCCCCACGGCCACTGGGATCGCGGTCGCCAGCACCAGGTTGAGGTAGGCCAGCCCTACTGGCGTGACGTGGTCGAGGTCGAGCGCGGCTGCCACGGAGGAGGCCACCGGCTGGGAGGCCGCGCTGAACCAGATCGACAGCAACCCCGTCCACAGCAGCGGCGCGAGCGCGAACGTGCCCAGGATCAGCCCGACGATCCCGACGATCGGCCGCCAGGGCCCGGACCGGCCGAGACGATGGATCTCGTGATATTCCAGCGGGGCGCCCATCCGGTCGGTCGAGTCCCTCAGTCAGACATCGCGTCGCGCAGCCGAGTCATCGACCGCTCGTGCCCGAGGAGCTCGAGCGACTCGAACAGCGGCGGGCTGATCTTGCGCCCGGAGACCGCGATCCGCACCGGCCCGAAGGCGCTGCGAGGCTTGAGACCCAGTTCCTCGACGAGCTTGGCACGCAGTGCCTCCTCGATCTCGGCGGTGCTCCACGTCGTCAGCGACGACAAGGCGTCGTAGGCCGCTTTCACGACGTCACGACCCGCGTCGTCAAGCTCGTCGATGCGGACGAAGTCGGCCTCGGAGACGAAGAAGAAGTCGAGCATCGCGGGGGCTTCGGTGAGCTTGTTGATGCGCTCGGCGACCAGCGGCATGGCCTGGTCGAGCAACTGCCGGTCGGCGAGGTTGGTGCAGTCCAGCACGCCGGCTGCCTCGAGGAAGGGCAGCACACGCTCGGTGATGTCGTCGATGGCGAGCAGGCGCATCTGGGAGGCGTTGATGGCCTCGGCCTTCTTGATGTCGAAACGAGCCGGGTTGGGATTGACGTCGCCGATCTCGAAGGCCTCGACCATCTCGGCGAGGGTGAACACGTCACGATCCGGGGCGATCGCCCAGCCGAGCAGCGCCAAATAGTTGAGCAGCCCTTCCGGCAGGAAGCCCTGCTCTCGGTAGAGCGCCATGTGGGCCTGCGGGTCACGCTTGGAGAGCTTCTTGTTGCCCTCTCCCATGACGTAGGGCAGGTGGCCGTAGGCCGGAGTCTCCTCGGCCAGCCCGATCGCCTTGAACGCCTCGAAGAGCGCCACCTGGCGGGGCGTGCTGGAGAGCAGGTCCTCCCCGCGCAGCACGTGGGTGATCGCCATGGTGGCGTCGTCGACGGGCGCGGTCAGCGTGTAGAGCGGGTCACCGTTGGCGCGCGCCAGGGCGAAGTCGGGCACGAAGTCGGTATGGAAGGTGATGTCGCCGCGCACCAGGTCGGTAAAGGTGATCTCTCCGTCGGGCATCCGGAACCGGACCACGGGCTGGCGTCCGGCTGCCGTGAACGCCGCAACCTGCTCCTCGCTGAGCTCGCGGCAGAAGCCGTCGTAGCCCATGACCTTGGAGCCGGACGCCTTGCGGCGCGCAGTGACCTCGTCGGTCTCGCAGTAGCAGTCGTAGGTGAAGGACGACGCACGCAGCCGGTCCAGCACGTCGGCGTAGATGTCGCTGCGCTCGGACTGTTTGTAGGGACCGAAGTCGCCGCCCTTGAGCGGGCCCTCGTCCCAGTCGAGGCCGAGCCACTGCATCAGGTCGAGCAACGAGTCGTAGGACTCCTGGGTGTTGCGTTCCTTGTCGGTGTCCTCGATACGGAACACGAACGTGCCGCCGTGGTGGCGGGCGAACGCCCAGTTGTAGAGGGCCGTCCGGGCCAGGCCGACGTGCGGGCTGCCGGTCGGTGAGGGGGCCATGCGGACGCGGACGGGACGGTCGGTCGTGGTCATGGTTGCTCAGTTCCTGGAGGTGACGGTGTTGGTAAGGGTGCCGAGGCCGGCGATGGAGATCTCCACCTCGTCGCCGACCTCCATCGGGCCGACGCCCGAGGGGGTGCCGGTCAGGATGACGTCGCCGGGCAGCAACGTCATCACGCTCGACACGTAGGCGATCAGCATCGGGATGTCGAAGATCAGGTCACTGGTGGACCCGTCCTGCTTGAGATCACCGTTGAGGTGCGTCTGGATGCGTACGCCGTCGGCGAACGTCTGCGGGTCGAGGTCGGTCTCGATCCACGGCCCGAGGGGGCAGAACGAGTCGAACCCTTTGGCCCGGGTGAACTGACCGTCGCCGCGTTGCAGGTCGCGAGCGGTGACGTCGTTGGCGATCGTGTAGCCGTAGATCACGTCGGTAGCCAGCTCCGCCGGGACGTCGCGGCAGATGCGGCCGATCACGACGGCCAGCTCGCCCTCGAAGTGCACTTCGCAGGACTGCGCCGGGTAGTAGATCGGGTCACCGGGGCCGACGACGCTGGTGTTGGGCTTGAGAAACATCAGCGGCTCGTCCGGGACGTCAGTGCCCATCTCGGCCGCGTGGGCGGCGTAGTTGCGCCCGATCCCGACCACCTTGCTGCGCGGCAGCACCGGCGCCAGCAGGCGCACGTCGGCCAGCTTGTACTCCTGGTCGAGCAGCTTGACCCCGACATAGAGGGGATCACCTGCCAGGGCCACGATCACGCTGTCCTCGTCCGGTTGCCCGAATTCGTCGACCTCGCCCGTGACGACGCCATACATGGGCTCGTCTCCAACAGTGAATCTCGCAATACGCACGACTCCGACCCTATCGCCGTCCCGGGGGCCGAACGAACGCCGGCGACCGGCCTAGGCTGTGCCGGTGCGGTATCGGGTGCTGGAGCGGGCGAGCTGGCAGGCGCGCGCCCACGATCATGGCGCCCGCGTCGACGCCTTCATCGAGCCACACCTGGCTCGTCGGGCAGAGACGATCAAGCACCCGGTGCACGATTTCTTGTTCACCTACTACTCACAGCGGCCCGCCAAGCTGCGGCGATGGCACCCGGGTTACGGCGTAGGCCTGGCGGATGCCCCCGAGTACGACGGGCTCAAGGGCTACCTCGACGGTGCCGTCACCGCGTCCTACGTCGAGTCGCAGCACCCGCTGCTGCGCGGCCTGCACAACCTGCTGCGAGCCACCGAGTCGCGCCCGGCGCACACCGGCTGTTTCGGGCTGCACGAGTGGGCCATGGTGTACCGCCAGTCCCCCGACCAGGTTCGCCACAACGACTGGCCCCTGCGGCTCGGGTCCGCCGGCACCGACGAGGTGGTGGAGTCACACCAGGTGAAGTGCTCCCACTTCGATGCGTTCCGGTTCTTCACCGACCCCGCGCGAGGGCGCAACCTGCTCCAGCCCGCCCGCGACGACCGGGCGGCGTACGAACAACCGGGCTGCCTGCACGCGGGGATGGACCTCTACAAGCATGCGTTCCGGCTGACGCCGATGATCTGCTCCGACCTGGTCGCCGACTGCTTCGAACTGGCCCGCGACATCCGCGAGCTCGACATGCGTGCCGCGCCCTACGACCTCGCCGACCTCGGCTTCGACCCGGTGCGGATCGAGACGCCCGAGGGCAAGGCGATCTACGTGCGCGAGCAGCGCGCCTTCGCCGAGCGGGGCGCTCCGCTGCGACGACAGTTGATCGAGGAGTGCGAGCGGCTGCTCAACGCGGCACCTCAGAACGTGTAGTCGAAGGCCTCGATCGCGTCGGCGAACACCTCGGCGACCCGGGCTCGGGAAGCGTCGGTGTAGAGCTCGCGGTAATGACCGGCAGGGCGAGCGTTGCCCTTGGCCCGGGGCAGGTCGGGTGAGCCGGGTAGCCCCAGGTGCGCCCAGACCTCATCGAGCTCGGTAGCGAGGTTCTCGTAACGCAGCACCCGGTCGACGACCAGACGCCCGCGGATCCGATACATCCGCGAGTTGTTGGCGAGTTGCTCGATCCACTCCTCCGCGACGTACTGCTCGAAGTCGGGAAGCTCGGGCAGGTCCTTGTACTTCCAGTAGTAGAGCGAGACGACCGCGTCCCACGGGTTCCGCTCGATGGCGAACTTGTAGTAGCCACCCCATGTGTCGGGTCCGACGGCATCACGCGCGAGTCGGGCACTCATATGGTTGAAGGCGCGCCGGCGCAGCGGCGGCGCCTCGAAGTTCTGCGGTCCGCGACCACCGGCCTCGACCCGCAACTGCTCGTCCTCGGGACTGATCAGGGTAATGACGTCATCGGGTCCGCAGACCTTGGAGAGCGCGATCTCCACGCTGGTGCCAGCCGTCTTTCGAGTCTTGAGGAAGATGAAGCGGTAGGCATGGGACGAGATCACCCGGCTGAGAGTACCGGCGGCACCCCGGTTAGCGTGGCGCACGTATGCAGGCGCGCCGACATACGCACTGTGTTCAGCCGGGTCAGACCAACTCCGAGGCGGAGGTCACACGCCATCCTTGAACCATTCCACCCCGACCCGCAGAACGGGTGCACCCTCGATGCCTGAGCCGATGCGGGCCGAGGGCCAGCACTTCCGGCACGACGATTGGTACGGCGACCAGTTGGGCGCCGCGCAGTTCGTCGACTGCACCTTTACCGACGTGGACTTCGGCGAGACCACCACGGCCGGCGCACTTTTCGAGTCGTGCACGTTCCACAACTGCTCGTTCACGGCCAGCACGCACACCTCCTCGGCGTTCATCACCTGCGACGTCCGGCGCTCGAAGTTCTTCGATGTGACCTTCGACGGTTGCAAGCTGGTGGGCACCATCTTCGACGACTGCACCATGCGGCCGATGACCGTGCGGGGCGGCCAGTGGCAGTCGGTCACGATCCGCTCCACCAACCTGACCAAACTCAATCTGAGCAACGTCGACCTGCGCGACGCCGACCTGTCGATGAGCGACCTCTCGTTCTCCACTCTCGCGGGTGCGCGACTCGATCGGGCCAGCCTGCGTCAGACCAAGCTGGGTCAGAGCGATCTGCGGGGTGCGAGCCTGGAGGATGTCGATCTGTCGGCGGCGCTGCTGCGGCGTACGAAGCTGGACCTGCCTGGCGCCGTACTCCTGGCCGAGTTGTACGGCGCTGACGTCAGCCTCTGATCGCCAACTGGCTCCGCAGCCCGTCAAGCACCAGCGCCAGCCCGAGGTCGAAGTCGGCCGCACGGGGCCCCTGCTGGGTGATGGCGCCGTCACTCTCGGCCTGGAGCGCCGTCTGTTCCTCGTAGGTGTGGCCGAAGACGAGGTGGAGCAGCGTCCGGGCACCGACCTGAGCGAGGTCGGCCGGGAAGCCGGCGGCGGTGAGCCGCTCCTCGATCTCGTCGCCGGGCGCCCGGGCGCCGAGGCCGAACGCGTAGACGGTGGCCACCAGATCGGCTCCGTCACGGTAGGCCAGCATCGCGTCGCGGAGTTCGCGACATGTCTCGGCGACCCCTTCGTCCCAGCCGGTGCCCAGCCGAGGGCGGCGTCCGCGAGCCAGGAGTTCATCGGCCACCGCAGCGAGCAGGGTCTGCTTGTTCGCGAAGTGGTGATAGATCGCGCTCGCCTGCACGCCCAGTTCGGCGCCGAGGCGTCGCATGGTCAACGAGCCGAGGCCGTAGTCGTCGAGGACCAGGACCGCCCGATCGACGACATCTTCACGGTGATGAGCCACACACTCTCCTCGATGAATCTCGTATTGACGGCCGGCCGACCCCACCCTAACCTGAACACCGTTCACCTGACCACTGTTCAGGTTGTCCCCAGTGTCTCACTCGACGAAGGAACCACCATGACTGCCCGACGCAATCCCGGTACCGACATCGCGCTGATCGCTGCCTTCGCCGCCCTGATCGCCGTGTGCGCCCTGCTGCCCGCGATCAAGGTCGGCGGTCCGGTGCCGATCACCCTCCAGACCTTCGCGGTGCTGCTCTCCGGCGCCGTGCTCGGCATGCGTCGTGGCTTCTTCGCTACCCTGCTCTACCTCGCCGCAGGTGCCGCCGGCCTGCCGATCTTCTCGGGCGGCGCCGCCGGGCTGGCCGTGCTCGTCGGACCCTCCGCTGGCTACCTGATCGGCTTCCCGCTCGCCGCCGCACTGTGCGGCTTCATCGTCGAACGACTCCCCCGCCGCTCGCTGGCCAGCGTGCCCAGCATCTTCGCGGCCGGCTTCTTCTCCTCGATCGTCTTCATCCACACCTTCGGCGTGATCGGCCTCGTGCTGCGCGCCGACATGTCGTGGCAGGCCGCCTTCACCTTCGACGCCACCTTCTACCCCGGCGACATCATCAAGAACATCGCGATGGCGTTGGTTGCCACCGCCGTCCACCGTGCCTTCCCCGACCTGCTGGGTCGCCAGGAGGCCAAGGATTCGACGCCGGTCGCGCAGGAGGGCACGCTCACCGCGTGAGTCTCATCGCCTTCGAACAGGTCACCGTCCGGGTTCCCACCCACGACGCCGATCTGACGGTCCTCCACGAGACGACCCTCGAACTCACCGAGCACCGGGTCGCGCTGATCGGCCCCAACGGTTCCGGCAAGTCCACCCTCGCCCGCCTGGTCAACGGACTGGTGACGGCGAGCACGGGACGAGTGCTCGTCGATGGTCTGGACGTCGCTCGCGACGGCCGAGAGGTACGCCGCCGGGTGGGGTTCGTGTTCACCGACCCGTCGGCCCAGCTCGTGATGCCGACCGCCCGGGAGGATGTCGCGCTCTCGCTGCGGCGTACGCACCCGAACAAGGTCGAACGCCTGGCCACAGCCGACACGGTGCTCGCCGACTTCGGGCTCGGCGCCTTCGGCGACCGCAGCGTGCACGGCCTCTCGGGTGGCGAGCGACAGCTCCTGGCATTGGCGGGGGTGCTGGCCACCGGTCCCGACATCCTGGTCGCCGACGAGCCCACCACCCTGCTCGATCTTGGCAATGCTCGACGCATCGGCGACCTGCTCCTCTCCCTCGACCAGCAGGTCGTGCTGGTGACCCACGACCTCGAGCTGGCGGCCCGCTGCGATCGTGCGCTCGTGCTCCGCGACGGCCGCGTCGACTTCGACGGCCCGGCGGCTGACGCGGTCGCCCACTACCGGGCCACCGCATGAGCGGTGCGGGAGACCTCCTCGGCCTCCACCGGCCCGGTACGACGCTGCTGCACCGGCTCCGGGCGGGAACCAAGCTGCTCGCCCTGATGCTGATCGGCATCATCGTCATGGTGGTCAAGGGTCCCCTCAGCGCCCTGGGCTTTCTCCTGGCCGCCGCGCTGTTGCTCGTGTGGGCGGGTGCCCGGGTATCGGTGACCCTGCGTGCCCTCCGCGGGCTGCTCGTCGTGGTGGCCCTGCTCGCGGTGTGGCACGTGTGGCAGAGCGGCTGGCCCCGTGCCGTCGAGGTGGTCGGCGACCTGCTCGCGCTGGTGCTGTTCGCCACCGTGCTCACCGTGACCACGCCCGTCGACGAGATCATGGAGGCCATTACCCGCGCGCTTCGTCCGTTCCGGCGTTTCGGGGTGGATCCGGAGTCGGTCGGGCTGGCGTTCTCGCTGATGTTGCGGGCGATCCCGACCACGTAGTCGATCGCCCAGGAGACTCGCGACGCCGCCGTCGCGCGCGGGCTGGAGCGCGATCCCCGCGCACGGCTCACCCCACTCGTGCTCCGGGTCGTCGCCCAGGCGCGCGCCACCGGTGACGCACTCCATGCGCGTGGGGTCGGCGACTAGCCCGACGCGGCGGATGGCAGCGGCAGGTTCAGGAACCACCGGTGCCTCACCAATGGGGCGGACGGCGATCGCGCCAGGGTGCGGCGGTCTCGATCTGGGCGGCCAGGGAGAGGAGCAGTTCCTCCTCCGCCGGCCGGGCCGCCAGCATGACCCCGACGGGCAGTCCCTCGGGGGTCCAGTGGAGTGGCAGCGAGATCGCCGGCATGCCGGTCACGTTCCAGGCGCTCGTCCACGGGGTGAACCGCTTCTGGGCCTCGAAGTCGAGGGCCGGGTCGGCGTCGTTGCGCATCGCTCCCACCAACGGCGGTGGAGTGGCAAGGGTCGGGGTGAGCACTGCGTCGTAGGGTGCCAGGGTGGCCAGCGTGGCGGCGGCGTACTGCCGCATCCGGGCGATCGCAGCCCCGAAGGCGGGGGCAGTCACGCTGCGTCCACGCTCACTGAGCCACACGGTGAGCGGCCGGAGCAGGTAGGCAGCACCGGGCGGCGCCTCGGACATCGCCGTCAACACCGCCCAGCAGGTTTCGAAGGTGCCGACTGCCTCGCGCGGCATCGGCACCTCGATGTCGACGATGTCGTGGCCCAGGTCGCGCAGCAGCGTCGAGGTCTGCTGCCAGGCCTCGACACTGCTCGGGTCGACCTCGGTGTCGGTAATAATTGGTGTGATGAAGCGGGCGACCCGGAGTTGCCCCGGAGCGCGGTCACAGGCGTCGAGGAAACGACCCGCAGGAGGCGGCGCCCACGACGGATCACCGACCCGCCTGCCTGCAAGCACGTCGAGCAGTGCGGCAGCATCACGCACGGTGCGGGCCAGCGGACCAGCCGTGGCCAGACCGATCGGATCGCCGTAGCTCGGTGCGGCGCTGATCCGGCCCCGGGTGGGTTTGAGCCCGACAAGCCCACAGCACGACGCGGGGATCCGGATGGAGCCACCACCGTCCGAACCCGGCGCGATCGGCACGAGGCCCGCCGCGACGGCAGCGGCTGCCCCACCACTGGAGCCACCGGCGGTGCATTCACGGTTCCACGGCGTGACTGCTGGCGGCGCGACGTGCGGCTCGGTGTAGCAAGGGGAACCGAACTCGGGGGTGTTCGTCTTGCCCAGGCTCGGCAGACCGGCGGCCTCGACGGTCAGGACGAGGTTGTCCGACTGCTCGGGCACGTAGTCGGCGTAGGCCGCCGAGCCGAACGTGGTCCGGACGCCGGCGGTCGGGTGCAGGTCCTTGATCGCGGTAGGCACCCCCCACAGGGGTCCGGCGGTGTCGGGGCGACCGGCGGAGTCGAGCCGGTGGGCGTGCTCGCGCGCCTGGTCGGGGGTGCGGGTGATGAAGGCGCCGACGGTATCGGCACGGGCG
>JARICB010000242.1 GCA_029264225.1 Nocardioides sp.
GGCCCGGTCCTCGGCCTCCTGCACGAGACGCTGCGTCTCCGTAGTGGCGTGGGCATGGTGGTCGGTAGCCTCGCGGGCCAGCCTTTCCTTCTCCACAGCCAAGGTGCGGCGGGCCTCCTGGACCTCACGGTCGGCTGCGGCCCGGACCTGCTCAGCCTCACGCTTGGCGCTCGTGCGGAGTTCGTTGGTCTCCTGCTGGGCAGCCAGGCGCACCTGATCGGCCTCGCGCTTGGCGGCCGCCAGCAGGTCGTGCGCCTCTCCCTTGGCCAAGGTGCGTTCCTGATCGGCGTCGGCAGTGATGCGGTCGCGCATCTCGTCGAGCTCCTTGAGCTGGACCAGGCGCATGTCGTCGGCTTCTCGGGAAGCCTCGGCGCGGATGGCCTTGGCGTCACGGGTGGCTTGGGTGCGGATCTCCTCGGCGTCTCGGGCGGCGGCCTGACGAACGGCGGCTGCCTCCTCCTCGGCCAACTTGAGCATCGAGGTGGCACGACCACCCAGACCGGCGTAGGTCGGAGTCTTGTTCTCCGCCAGCTCGGAACGAACGTGCTTGAGCTGCTCCTCCAGGTCGAGGGCGCGCTTCTCCGACTCGGTCAGACTGCGGCTCAATCCGGACTTCTCGCTGCTCAACTGCGCGATGCGGGCGTCCACGGCGGCCTTGTCGTAGCCGCCACGACGCACGAGTGGCAGCGCCGAGCCAGTGCTTGACGTCATCGACGTGACGGCCCTGGCAGCAGGTGCGGCGGGCGCCACCGGAGCCGACTGTGAGCCAGCCGTTGCGTGCCCGGGCCGAGCGGGCGCAGCCCGCTTGCCGGACGCCGGGACGACAGGCATGACCTGGGTGGCCTCGCTGTCGGTGCTCGATGGTTCGGCCGCGCGTTCGGACGAGGCCCCGACGTCGAGGTCGGCGTCGGACTCCGGCTCCTCGTCGAAGATGGACAGGCCTTGGTCGCTGCTCATGCTCGAGTACCAACTTTCTGTGTCGATCCTGCGGTGTTGTCGACAGTCTTGCGGACGCGACGCAAAGAACCCACCCCGGCACGCGCAAACCGCGCGCGAACCGGGGTGGGCGGAAGTTCTGGTGGCGCTCAGACCCCGCGGAAGCGGTTGATGGCCTCGAGGTGCTCGGCTCGCAGCTCGTGGTTGAGCACACCCTGACCCTCCTCGGGTGCCAGGCACAGGACGCCGATCTTTCCCTGGTGGGCGTTGCGGTGCACATCCAGCGACGCCTGGCCAACCTCGTCGAGGCTGTAGGTCCTCGACAGGGTCGGGTGGATCATGCCCTTGGCGATGAGGCGGTTGGCCTCCCACGACTCGCGGTAATTCGCGAAGTGGCTGGAGATGATCTTCTTCAGGTTCATCCACAGGTAGCGGTTGTCGTATTCGTGCATGTAGCCGCTTGTCGAGGCGCAAGTGGTGATGGTGCCACCCTTGCGAGTCACGAACACCGAGGCGCCGAAGGTTTCCCGGCCGGGGTGCTCGAAGACGATGTCGATGTCCTCACCGCCGGTGAGTTCGCGGATCTTGGCGCCGAAGCGCTTCCACTCCTTGGGGTTCTGCTCGGTGTTCTCCTGGTTCCAGAAGTGGTAGTCCTCCTCGGCCCGGTTGATCACCAGCTCGGCGCCCATCGAGCGGACGATCGCCGCCTTCTCCTCGTTGGAGACGACGCAGATCGGGGTGGCGCCGCCGTTGAGGGCGTACTGCGTGGCGAAGCCGCCGAGGCCGCCGGAGGCACCCCACACCAGGACGTTGTCGCCCTGCTTCATCTTGCCGCCGTTGGCCGAGACCAACTGACGATAGGCGGTCGCGTTGACCAGTCCGGGTGACGCGGCCTCCTCCCACGTGAGGTGTTCGGGCTTGGGCATCAGCTGGTTGGCCTTGACCAGGGCGATGTGCGCCAGGCCGCCGAAGTTGGTCTCGAAGCCCCAGATCCGCTGCTCGGGGTCGAGCATCGTGTCGTTGTGGCCGTCGGGGGACTCCAGGTCCACCGAGAGGCAGTGCGCCACGACGCGGTCGCCCGGGTTCCACTTCTGTACGCCGGCACCGGTGGCCAGGACGACGCCGGACAGGTCGGAACCGACCACGTGGTAGGGCAGGTCATGGCGCTTGCCGAGGTCTGAGGTGCGGCCCAGACGCTCGAGGAAGCCGAACGTCGAGACCGGCTCGAAGATCGAGGTCCAGACGGTGTTGTAGTTGATGGCAGAGGCCATCACCGCAACCAGGGCCTCGCCCGGGCCCAGCTCGGGCAGCGCCACGTCGTCGACGTGCAGGGACTTGCGGGGGTCCTTCTCCTTGGAGGTGAGGCCCTCGAAGATGTCGACCTCGTCCTTGCGGACGAACGCCGCCCGGTAGGACTCGGGAAGTTCGAGGTTGGCGAAGTCGTCGGAACTGGCGTTACCGGACTGGATGGCTTCGAGGATGTTCTGCACGTATGTCTCCTGGTGAGGCAGCGGTGTCGCGATCGAGGCCAAGGTACCGGTGAGTAACCTTTGGTGGTGCCTGGTGTGACGTAGTTCCCAGTGGTCGGACCTACCGGGGCCGCCTCAGCGGGAGGCCGGCTCCACCAGTTCGACCAGGACGCCGCCGGCATCCTTGGGGTGGATGAAGTTGATGCGGCTGTTCGAGGTGCCGCGCTTCGGGGCGTCGTAGAGCAGACGTACGCCGCGCTCCCGCAGGATCGCCGAAACCTGATCGACATCGCTCACGCGGTAGGCCAGTTGCTGCACACCCGGCCCGGAGCGGGCGAGGAACTTGGCGATCGTGGAATCCTCGTTGAGTGGCGCCAGCAGTTGGATGTGCGAGC
The DNA here is from genome assembly GCA_029264225.1 of Nocardioides sp. Classification (GTDB taxonomy): domain Bacteria; phylum Actinomycetota; class Actinomycetes; order Propionibacteriales; family Nocardioidaceae; genus Nocardioides. The sequence continues at coordinate 2,801 of JARICB010000242.1, forward strand.
CGGACTCGCCGACGGCCAGCATCGCCTCGCGCACCCCCTGCTCCTCGTTGGTCTCCTCGTGGGCCACCTGGAGACCGAACGTGTCGCGGTAGTAGGCGATCGCCTCGTCCAGGTCCGGGACAGCGATCCCGACGTGGTCGATGGCGGTGAACAGGTGCGCGGGAATCTCGAGCGAAGCAGTCATGGGGACATGTTCGTACGGAGCGCCCACGAACGCGAGTTGCTGTGAGGTTCGCGATAGCGGACCTTCTCTCGGCTTACGGCGATCCTCGCTAGGATTGCGGGCACTGCTCAACAGGCGAACGTCACAAGTGGAGGCACCCAAATGTCTGGATCCGTCATCGTTGCAGGGGCTCGCACCCCCATCGGTCGCCTGCTCGGCGGTCTCAAGGACCAGTCCGCCGCTGACCTCGGTGGCGTCGCCATCGCAGGCGCCCTCGAGAAGGCCGGCATCTCCGGCGACCAGGTCGACTACGTCATCATGGGCCAGGTCATCCAGGCCGGTGCCGGTCAGATGAGCGCCCGCCAGGCCGCGGTCAAGGGCGGCATCCCGATGAGCGTCCCTTCCATCACGATCAACAAGGTGTGCCTCTCGGGCATCAACTCGATCGCCATGGCCGACCAGCTGATCCGTGCTGGTGAGCACGAGATCGTCGTTGCCGGCGGCATGGAGTCGATGACCCAAGCGCCACACCTGCTGCCGAAGAGTCGTGGCGGCTTCAAGTACGGCGACACCACCCTGGTCGACTCGATGGCCTACGACGCCCTCTACGACCAGTTCACCGACCAGGCGATGATCAACCTGACCGACACGCACAACAGTGCTGGCACCAAGCTGACCCGCGAGGAGCAGGACGCGTTCTCCGCGCAGTCGCACCAGCGGGCCGCCCTGGCGCAGAAGAACGGCCTCTTCGACGACGAGATCGTGCCGGTGACCATCAGGTCCCGCAAGGGTGACATCACCGTCGGTCAGGACGAGGGCGTGCGGGCTGACACCACGGTCGAGTCGCTGTCCGGTCTGCGTGCGGTCTCCAAGGACGGCACCATCACCGCCGGCTCCGCCTCGCAGATCTCTGACGGTGCCTGCGCCGTGGTCGTGATGAGCAAGGCCAAGGCGCAGGAGCTCGGTCTGACCTGGCTCGCCGAGATCGGCGCCTCCGGCCAGGTCGCCGGACCCGACTCGACGCTGCAGCTCCAGCCGGCCAATGCCATCGAGAAGGCTGCCGAGAAAGAGGGGATCGCCGTCTCCGACATCGACCTCTTCGAGCTCAACGAGGCCTTCGCTGCCGTGGGTATCGAGTCGGCCAAGCAGTTGGGTGTCTCCGCTGACAAGGTCAACGTCAACGGCGGGGCGATCGCCCTGGGCCACCCGGTCGGCATGTCCGGTGCCCGGATCGTGCTCCACCTCGCGAACGAGCTCAAGCGTCGTGGTGGCGGCGTCGGTGCCGCAGCACTGTGCGGCGGTGGCGGCCAGGGCGATGCGCTGATCATTCGGGTCCCGCAGGCGTGAGCCGTCGCAGGGGCGTCGACTCGGTCCCCGATCTGGTCTCCCGCGCGCGGGAGGGAGATGCCCGGGCCGTGGCCCGGCTCATCTCGCTGGTCGAGGACGAGTCGCCGCTCCTGCGCGAGGTGATGGCGGCGCTGGCTCCGCACGCCGGTCAGGCCCAGATCATCGGCATCACCGGTTCGCCCGGCGTGGGCAAGTCGACCTCGACCAATGCGCTGGTCGGCGAGCTCCGCGCGGCCGGCAAACGGGTCGGCGTCCTGGCCGTCGACCCGTCGTCGCCGTTCTCCGGGGGCGCACTGCTCGGTGATCGGGTCCGGATGCAGGACCATGCGACCGACCGCGACGTCTACATCCGCTCGATGGCGTCGCGGGGCCATCTCGGCGGACTGGCGTGGACCACGCCACAGGCGCTGCGAGTGCTCGACGCCGCCGGCTGTGACGTGATCCTGATCGAGACCGTCGGGGTCGGGCAGAGCGAGGTCGAGATCGCCGGCCTGGCCGACACGACGCTGGTACTGATGGCGCCCGGCATGGGAGATGGCATTCAGGCCGCCAAGGCCGGGATCCTGGAGATCGGCGATCTGTACGTCGTCAACAAGGCCGATCGTGACGGTGCCAGCCAGGTACGCCGAGACCTCCGCTCGATGCTGGCACTTGCCGATCGGCCGGCAGGAACCTGGCGTCCGCCGATCGTGGAGACCGTCGCCTCGAAGGGCCAGGGCCTCGACCAGGTGGTGCTCGAGGTCGACCGGCACTTCGCGTGGCTGATGGAAACCGGCGAGCTCACCACGCGGCGTACCCGTCGCGCCCGGGTGGAGATCGAGGCCATCGCCGTGAGCGCCCTGCGCTCCCAGTGGGGCGACGTGTCCGGGCGCTCCGAACTCGACGGTCTGGCAGCCGCCGTGGTCGCTGGGACCACTGATCCCTACGCAGCGGCCGACTCCCTGCTTGCGAGCTTGGTCGACTGAATCCCTTGACCCGATCACCGGGTAGGGCGGGGGACTTCTCCTGATTATGAGGAAGTTTCGCAAAGTCGCTCCTAGGGTGGCCCCATGCGACCCCTCAAGACTGCAATCGCCCTGGCTGCGAGCGCGCTCGCCCTGACGCTGGCCTCGGCCAGCGCGGCCCCCGCCGTGCCGACGGACTCGACTGCACGCCTAGCGAGTGCCCGCAAGGGCTCACTGACGATGTCGTCCGGTGCCTACGTGCCGGGACAGGGCGTCGCCTTCTCGGGGACGCTGGGCAAGTCGGGTGTTCGCAAGATAACCCTCCAGCAGCACATGAACCGTCCCGGTGACGCGTGGTTCGCGGTGCGCGACTTCAAGTCGAAGACGCGCGCGGACGGCAGTTTCAACTTCGTGTGGCAGGCGCCGTCGATGAAGGGCATCAGCTTCCGGGTGGTCGCCAAGGGCGCGGCGACACCGAGCGTGATGCTCAACTCGGTCCAGGAGGACGTCGCCATGTTCGTCACCGACCCGGCCAACCCGCAGTCGACCTACAGCCAGAACCAGGCCGAGGCGGGGGTGCCGTTCGGGGTCACGGTCCGCTATGTGCCGGGCCTGCCCGAGTTCGCCGGACGTTCCGTCACCCTGCAACGTCGCATCAATGGCGAGACCTGGCAGCCCATCGGTTCCTCCGTCCTGGGGGCCGACGGCTACGCCTATCTTCCGGGACTCGTCGAGCCGGCTGCTGGGACAGTGGTCTATCGCAGTGTCGTAGGCGGCTACACCAGCGGTGGTAGTCAGGTGGGCTGGCTCCATTCGTTCCCGACCTACGTCACCGTCTACGCCCCCGGCACGTTCCCGGTGGCGACCTCCGCCAAGGGATCCGGCAAGGGTGCGCTGCCAACCGCGGCACCACGCGGGGGCGCGAGCTCTCAGGGGGCGCTCGCACGGCGCCGCAGCGGCGCCTCCGCGACCGCGAGCAGCAAGTTTCGTTGGTATCCGAGCCTGTACGACTACTCCTGGGAGTTCGGCCAGCCGCTCGACGGCCCGCCGGCCACCGGGAAGCTGAACAAGGGGACGTGGCAGGAATACTCCGATGGGACCGGCCGCGTCGGTCGGCTCAACGGAGCCATGTTCATCCAGAGCCAGCGCGAGGGGGCCGGATACGGCACCACCCGCGCCACGCTGAAGGGAGCGG
>JARICB010000247.1 GCA_029264225.1 Nocardioides sp.
GACGTGGTCGAGCCGTTCGCTGCCAAGCTGGGGGAACGGATGGGCGCGATGAAGCTCGGTCGCGGCCAGGACGACGGCGTGCAGGTCGGCCCGCTCATCAATGCCGACGCGGTGGACTCGGTCTCCACACTGGTCACCGAGGCGATCCGTGACGGGGCGCGTCTCGTGGTGGGCGGGCAGCGTGCCGAGGGGCCCGGCCACTTCTACCCGCCGACCGTGCTGGTCGACGTACCCCCCGAGGCGCGGATCAATGCCGAGGAGATCTTCGGCCCGGTCGCCCCGATCACCTCCTTCAACTCCGAGGCCGAGGCGATCGCCGCCGCCAACAACACCGAGTACGGTCTGGCGGCCTACGCCTACACCCGCGACCTGGCTCGCACGCTGCGACTGGCGGAACGACTCGATTTCGGCATGCTCGGGATCAACACCGGCCTGATCTCCAACCCGGCGGCTCCCTTCGGGGGGGTCAAGGCCAGCGGCTTCGGGCGCGAGGGCGGCTTCGAGGGGATCGAGGAATACCTCGACACGACCTACGTCGCGCTGCCCGCTCCCTGAGCGGAGCGCGCGGGTCAGGCGGTGGCGGCGCGCACCAGGGCGAGGGCCCGCTCGGCCGCCGGCGTGGCCAGCTCGCGATCGGCGGGGATCAAACCGACCCGGGTACGCCGCTCGAGCAGGTCATCGACATCGATCGCACCTTCGTGGGTCACCGCAAAGATCAGCTCGGCCAGCGTGATCGGTACGTGCGGCGCTGAAGGTGCAAGCAGCTCCTCGTCGCTGAGTCCGCTCACCTCGCGCGCCGTCTCGAGCACCAGGGCGGCGTCGGTGCCGAAGCGGCGTACGAGGCGAGGAGGGCCCTCGAGTCGCGCCAGCTCGGGCCGGGATGCGGCACCCAGCAGCGGGGTGGTGGTCGTGACGCACTCGCTGGCCGACAACTGGGCGGCGGCGATCGCGGCGTCGACGGCGTCCTGGGCCATCCGGCGGTAGGTGGTGAGCTTGCCGCCGACGATGGTGATGACGCCCAGGTTGCTGGTCAGCACCGCGTGCTTGCGCGACAGGTCGGCCGTCGAGCCGTCACCGGCATCGATAAGAGGCCTGAGTCCGGCGAAGGCACCGACCACATCACTGCGCCTCAGCGGCCGAGCGAACACCGCACCGACGACGTCGAGCAGGAAGCCGATCTCCGATTCCGAGGGCGTCGGCACGTCGGGCAGTGGGCCCTCGACCGGTTCGTCGGTGAGCCCGACGTAGAGCGTTCCGTCAGGCTGCGGAATGACCATGACGTATCTGTTGGTCTCGCCCGGAATGGGGGCGGTCACCGTGACTCGCAGGTGCGGGATCGTGTCGGCCCGGAGCACCAGGTGGCTGCCCCGGCTCGGCCGTAGTCGGATGTCGTCTACGAGTTCGCCGGCCCACACACCGGTGGCGTTGATGACGGCGCGGGCGGTGATGGTGCGGGTCTCGCCGGTGAGTTCGTCGCGGAGCGTGACCCGGGTGCCGGTGGCTTCGCTCACGCGTGCGCGGGTGCGGACGCGTGCGCCGTACGCCGCAGCGGAGCGGGCGAGCGTCGTCACGAGGCGGGCGTCGTCCTCGAGTTGGCCGTCCCAGGACAGTAGTCCGCCGCGCAGTCCGTCGGAGCGCAGCCCGGGTGCCAGGGCCAGCGTCTCGGTAGTGGTGATCCGACGCGGCTGCGGCAGCGTCTCTGGGGGAGTGTGGGCCGAGCGGCGGAGCAGGTCGCCGGCCGCGAAGCCGATGCGGGTCACGCCGGCACCGACGCGTGAGACGCTCGACGTCAGCGGCATCAGCATCGCCATCGCGTGGGTGAGGTGCGGAGCGGTGACATCCATCAGGACACCGCGCTCGACGGCACTCTCGTGGGCGACGCCGACCTGTCCCTTGGCGAGATATCGCAGGCCGCCGTGGACCAGTTTGGAGGACCAGCGCGAGGTGCCGAAGGCGAGGTCGTGGGCGTCGACGGCGAGGACGTCGAGACCGCGGGTCACGGCGTCGAGGGCAACGCCGGCGCCGGTAACGCCCAGCCCGATCACGATGATGTCAACGTGGTCGGGGAGATCGGCGATGCCGTGTCCGATGCGGTTGATCGGCTGGTCGCTCATGGTGCGAGCACCCGGGCGATGATGAGGCGGGCCTCGTTGTAGAGATCCTCCTCGCTGACGTCGTCGTCAACCATCGTGTGGGCACTGATCACGAATCCGTGGGCGGCGAGCACCAGTGAGCGGGCCATCACGACCGGGTTGCCGGCGCGGATGCTGCGATCGGCCTGACCTTCTCGGATGGAGGTCTCGATCAGCGCCAGGATCAGATCCTGCGATCGGCCGCGCCGGTTGAGCAGGTAGGGCAACAGCAGGGCAGGGTCGAGCTCGACGATGCGCTGGAACAGTTCGTTGGCGCGCAGCGCGCCTACCGTCGCCAGCACCCGGTCGGTGATGTCGGAGTGCGGGTCGCTCGCGGTGACGATGGCGGACCATTCGCGGGTCATCAGGTCGGCGAGCAGGGTCGGCATGTCGGACCAGGTGCGGTAGATGGTCATCCGGGAGACACCGGCCCGACGGGCAACCTCGGTCAGCGTCGTACGCCGCCAGCCGACGTCGAGGATGCAGTCGCGGGCGGCATCGAGGTAGTCGTCGGTGCTCATGGCCGGCTCCAGGCTCGCACGTCGGTGGGCGTCATGAGAAGTGTTCGCCGCGACGAGCAGATTCCATGACGTCGGAGAGGAGCCTTGTGACTAAGTGACGTCATGTGTCACAATGTAACACATGACCACTCAGAACGAGATGCATCCGCAGCGCTGGGGCAACCCGGACCACGCCACCGCGCTCCCCGACTCCGCCCGCGGCCTGATCGAGCTCGCCTTCGGGATCGATGAGCGCCCGCCGGTTGACGATGCACTCCCGCCGCAGTCCCAGCTCGCGGGCTCGGCACTCGTCGCGCTCAGTTCGGCAGTCGGTTCTGACTACGTCCTCGTCGATGACCAGACGCGCACGCTGCGTACCCGGGGCAAGTCCACGCCCGACCTCGTCAAGGCCCGCGCGGGCGACCTCAGCGACGCTCCCGATGTCGTCGTCCGACCGGCCGACCAGAGTGAGATCGAGGCAGTGATCGCTGTCGCGGTCGAACACCGGCTCGCGGTCGTGCCGTTCGGTGGCGGTACGTCGGTGGTAGGCGGACTGGTCGCCGACCGCGCCCGTCTGTCCGGCGTCATCAGCCTCGACCTGGTGCGGATGAAGCGGCTGCTCGCGCTCGACCCCGAGTCGATGACCGCGACCCTCGAACCGGGCCTGCGTGGCCCGGAGGCCGAGGCGCTGCTGGCCGAGCACGGGTTCACCCTCGGGCACTACCCGCAGTCCTTCGAATACGCCTCCATCGGCGGCTTCGCCGCTACCCGCTCGAGCGGCCAGTCCAGCGCCGGCTACGGCCGCTTCGACGCCCTGGTCGTCGGTCTCACTGCCGTCACTCCCTCGGGTCCGGTCACCCTCGGCTCCGCGCCCGCCAACGCCGCCGGTCCCGACCTGCGCCAGGTCTTCCTCGGCTCGGAGGGCACCCTGGGCGTGATCTCCTCGGTCACGGTGCGCATCCGGCGACTCCCCGCCGTCAAGCAGTACGTCGGCTGGCGCTGGCCCTCGTTCGAGGCCGGCGCGGACGCCATGCGCACCCTCGCACAGTCGGGCCTGCTGCCGACCGTGATCCGTCTCTCCGACGAGGCCGAGACGGCCATCAACCTTGCCGACCCGAACGCGGTCGGCGAGGGCAGTTCGGGCTGCCTGATGATCACCGGCTTCGAGGGCGAGGCCGCGGCCGTGTCGGCCAAGCGCACCGCCGTGAGCGAGGTGCTGGCCGGCCTCGGTGGTACCGACCTCGGCGAGGATCCCGGCCAGGCCTGGGCGAACGGTCGCTTCCACGGCCCCTACCTGCGCGACTCCCTGCTCGACCTCGGTGTCTTCGTCGAGACCGTGGAGACCGCGACCTTCTGGTCGCAGCGCGATCACCTCTACACCAGCGTCAAGACCGCCCTCGAGACCGCACTCGGATCGGGTGCCATCGTGCTGTGCCACATCTCGCACGTCTACGAGACCGGCTGCTCGCTCTACTTCACCATGGCCGCCAAGGAAGGCGACGACCCGCTTGCCCAACTGGCACAGGCGAAGGGTGCCGCTTCCGACGCGATGATCGCCGCCGGCGCCACGATCACCCATCACCACGCGATCGGCATCGACCACAAACCGTGGTTCGCCCGGGAGATCGGACCGGTAGGGGTGCAGATGCTGCAGTCGCTCAAGGCGTCGCTCGACCCGACCGGTGTCCTCAACCCCGGAGTGTTGATCCCGTGACCGATTCGTTCGTGTTCCTCGTCAACCCGGCATCGGGTGGTGGCGCCGCCCCCGGCGCCGTCGTTCCGGTGGCCCGGCGGTTGCGCGACGCCGGAGCCCGGGTCGAGGTCACCTATTCGCCGGGGCCGGAAGCGTCGCGGGAACTCGTCGGGTCGGCCGTCGAGCGCGGTGACGTGGTCGTCTCGGTCGGTGGCGACGGGATGCTGGCCTCCCTGGCCGGCGAGGTCTCGCGCCTCGGTGGGACGCTGGCCATCGTGCCGGCCGGCCGCGGCAACGACTTCGCCCGGATGCTCGGCCTGCCCGATGACGCCGCAGGGCAGGCCGCAACCCTGCTCGCCGGCCGTCGTCGCAGCGTTGACCTGATCTCCTACGCGGACCGCCTGGTGGTCGGGTCGGTCTACGCAGGGGTCGACGCGCGGGCCGGCGACTTCGTCGACGCGTCGCGCTACGTGCCGATGTTCGCTCAGTATCCGATCGCTGCGCTGCGCTCGCTGGCGACCTACACGCCGGCTCGCTGTCACGTCACGATCGATGGGGTCGACCACGAGTTCGATGCGGCGACCGTGGTGGTGGCCAACTCCGGCTACTACGGCAAGGGCATGAAGATCGCCCCGGCCGCGGTGGTCGACGACGGACTGCTCGACGTGGTCGTGATCGAAGCCGCATCGAAGTGGGCCCTCATCAGGGCTCTGCCGAGTGTCTACGACGGCTCGCACGTCGAGCGGAGCGAGGTGCACGTCTTCACCGGTCGCACGATCACGCTGGCCGCCTCCTCGCGGCGATCGGTCCCGGTCGGTGCCGATGGCGAGCCACTCGGCGTACTCCCGACGCCCGATGCGCCCGTGCAGATCAGTGTCCGGCCGGCGGCCCTGACCGTCATCGCCTGAGTGGCCGCGACCCTGTTCCTCAAGTGGACAGGATCTGTCCGCAAGGGATAGTCCGTGACGTTTGACAGGTCGTCTACGGCGTGTCGACCTGTCAAACGCCACGGACTATCTCGGAAGTGGGCGTGCGGGAGAAGTTCCAGAGCAGCAGCTCGGTGGGCTCGGAGGCGGTGAATCCGGCCCCCGGATGGTCGCTGATCCGCACCGCGTCGCCGGACCCGATCGCCAAGTCCTCGAGTCGACCGGCGCCGTCGGCGAGGAAGGCGTGCACGAGCCCGGTCTCCGGCAGGGCCGCCGTCTCGCCGGGCTGCAGCCGCGCGATCGTCAGGCTCGCGCCCCGAGTGCCGATCGGCAGGGCGCCGGATCCGACGACCGTCGTCAGGCCGGGCCCCGGAGCCGCCTGCTCGCTGCGCCAGGTCGGAGGTACGCCGGGTTCGTCGGGGCGTAGCCAGGTCTGCAGAAACCGGGTCGGACCGCTCGCAGCGTCGGCCATCTCGGCATGTCGAAGGCCGGAGCCGGCGCTCATGACCTGGACGTCACCCGGCTCGAGGCGCTCGGTATTGCCCCAGGAATCGGTGTGCAGCAGCACCCCGTCGAGGACCCAGGTAACGATCTCCAGATCCGAGTGTGGATGCTCGCGATAGCCCTCGCCGGGTTGGACGACGTCGTCGTTGTGGCAGATCATCGGACCGAAACCGAGGTTGGCCGGATCGTAGTGCTGGCCGAAGGAGAACGAGTTCAGCGTCACCCGGCCCGGGGCCGTGGTGGTGAACCTGGAGGATCCGCCGTACAGGGCGAGGGTCATGGAGATATCTTCGCGGATGTGAGCACCTTCCCCCAGCTGCCCCCCGGTTTCCGCTTCGGCACCAGTACCGCCGCCTACCAGATCGAAGGCGCTGCCTCCGAGGACGGCAAGGGCCCCAGCATCTGGGACACCTTCACGGCACAGCAGGGACGCATCGTCGACGGCAGCAACGGCGACGTGGCGTGCGATCACTACCACCGCTTCGAGGAAGACATCGCGCTGATGAAGCGCCTGGGCACCAAGGGCTACCGGCTCTCCCTGAGCTGGCCCCGCATCCAGCCCACGGGTCGAGGCCCGGCCAACGAGGCGGGGCTGGCGTTCTACGACCGGGTCATCGACACCCTGCTGGACAGTGGCATCCAGCCCATGGTGACGCTCTACCACTGGGACCTGCCCCAGGCGCTCGAGGACGACGGCGGCTGGCTCAATCGCGACACCGTCGAGTGCTTTGCGCAGTACGCCGAGATCGTCGGTGAGCGCTATGCCGACCGGGTCGAGCACTGGATCCCGATCAACGAGCCCAACGTCGCCTCCATGTTCGGCTACGGCCTCGGAATGCATGCCCCTGGCCGCACCCTGATGTTCGACGGCCTCTCGGCCTCCCACCACATGCTGATGGCTCACGGTCGAGCAGCGATCGAGCTGCGCCGCGCAGGCGCCACCAGTATCGGTTGTGCGAACAACCACGCGCCGGTCTGGCCGTTCTCCGACGACGATGCCGACGTCGGCGCCAGCAAGCTCTTCGATGCGTTGTGGAACGGGATGTATCTGGAACCGATGCTGCTCGGTCGTTATCCGGCCGACCTGGTGCCGCTGATGGGCGATCTGGTCGAGCCCGGCGACCTGGCCACCATTCGCCAACCACTCGACTTCTACGGGGTCAACTACTACAACCCGATGAAGGTAGGGGCTGCCCCTGAGGATGCCGACCTGCCGTTCGAGTATCGCGCCGTGGTCGGCTACCCGACCACCGACTTCGGCTGGCCGGTCGTGCCCGACGCCTTGCGGGAATGGCTGATCATGTTCCGCGCGCGCTACCGCGCAGCCCTGCCGCCGATCTTCATCACCGAGTCGGGATGTGCCTACAACATGGGTCCGGACGCCGACGGAGTCGTCGACGACCAGCCACGCATCGACTACCTGGATGTGCACCTGCGCGCGGTCGCGGAGGCGATCCAGCGCGGGGTCGACATTCGCGGCTACTACTGCTGGTCGCTGATGGACAACTTCGAGTGGAGCGAGGGCTACACGCAGCGCTTCGGCCTGGTGTGGATCGACTACGAGACGCAAGAGCGCATCCCGAAACGGTCGTTCTCCTGGTATGCCTCGATGATCGAGGCCCAGCCGGCCGGCCGGGGCTGAGGCAACACCCGATCTGGGTCACGGTGACGGATAGGCTGCGCACCATGTCGAATCGGCGGGTCGTATTTGTGGTCGGATCTGGCCGCAGCGGCACCAGCACCATGAGCGGCACGCTCCGGACGCTGGGGCTCCATGTGCCCCAGCCCGAGGTCGCGGCCGACTCCACCAACCCCAAGGGCTTCGGTGAGCCCCAGTGGGTCGTCGACCTGCACCAGGAACTGCTCGGCCGTTCGGGTGTCCAGGTCTCCGATGCCCGCCCCCGGGCGTGGCTGGAGGCCGGCAAGCAGAGCGCCGACCACGCCACCCGGGAACGCGCCACCGCCTGGCTCGAGGAGCAGTTCGTCACTGGCGGCGACGAACTCGTCATCAAGGACCCGCGGGCGGCGTGGTTCCTCGGGCTCTGGCGCGCGTGCGCCGATCGCTGTGACGCGACGTCGTCCTACATCACGATGCTGCGCCCGGTGACCGAGGTGGTCGGCTCCAAGAAGAAGTACTACGACCAGCGTCAGGGCGACGTGACCCGCACGGCCGCCTGGATCAACATGATGCTGCACACCGAGCGGGCCACCCGGGGCGAGGCCCGGCGCTTCGTCCGGTACGGCGACCTGCTGGCCGACTGGACCCAGCCCGTCTTTTCCCTCGGTGAGGCCTTCGACCTCCAGTCGGTCAAGACGGCCATGGCCAACGACATCGCGCAGGTGCACAAGTTCATCGATCCCTCGCTCCGGCGCGTCACCTTGACCTGGGCCGACGTCGAGGTGCCCGCAGCACTGCGCGAGTTGGCCGAGGAGACGTGGCAGACGCTCGAAGGTCTCGCCGTCGACGGCGCCGACAATGCCGCGGCGCACGAGCGCAGCGATCAGCTGCGGCTGGCCTATGACCAGATGTATGCCGACGCCGAGGCGTTCGCCCACTCGACCACGCTCGCCGCTCGCCGCGAAGCAGCGACCGCAACCCGCCGCGAGCTCGAGGCGGCCAGCAGTGCGTCACCGGCTCCGCGCGCGAGCCAGGGCGTCGACCGGGTGCCCCACGCGGTGCGCGCCATGGTGCCCGAGAGCGCCCGTCGTGGGCTGCGCAAGGCCCTGGGCCGGGAGCGCTGAGAGCCCGCCGTGAGCCGTTCAGCACCGGAGGTCCCCGACATCGCCTGCGACGTCGTTCCTGACATCGTCTGCGACGAGGGACTCTCCGACTACGACGTGACCTGGCCCTGGAGTCAAGGACAGCGCCTGACACCGGGGCTGACAGCGGTCTTCCGGGTCAGGAACGAGGCGCGCAACCTGCCGTGGGTGCTGCCGCCGATCCTGGCGGCCGTCCAGCACGTGCTGCTGGTCGACAACGGCTCCGACGACGACACCCTCGAGGTGGCGCGCGGCGTCGCTGCCGAATGTGGCGCGGCCGACCGATTCACCGCGCTGAGCTATCCGCACCCGGTGGCCCGCGCCGGTGGTGAACACCTGGCCACCCCCGCCACCAGCGTTCACTCATTGACGCACTTCTACAACTGGTGCTTCAGCAGGGTCCAGACGACCTACTCGATGAAGTGGGACGGCGACATGGTGCTTACCCCCGAAGGGTCGGGCATCCTGCGTGACCTGTCCTGGCAGTTGCAGTCGACGCAGACCATCGTGGCCATGCCGCGGCATCCGCTGACGGTGGTGGACGAGTCGACCGGTTGGCTCGACCTGTCCCTGCGCTTCCTGGAACCGTGGGTCTACCCCATGGGCCCCGAGTTCACCTTCGTCAAGGCCTTCGACTGGGAACTGCGCGAATACCCGCTCGACACCGACCGGCTGGTCCTTCAGCAGGGTTTGTGCGTCGAGGTGAAGTGGCTCGAGGCCGATGAATACGCCCACTGGCGCAGGGACGGGGTCGACTTCACCAATACCCGGCTCTACCGCAAGTTGCGCGAGTTCGAGGTCGACGAGGCGATCAGGTCGGGTCGGGCGCAAGACCTGGGTGGGCTGGTCCGCGTCGACGCCCCACCCGGCGTCCACATCATCGACCACGTCACCCGCACCTGGCTGCGTCAGCAACCACGACCGCTCGTCAAGCACTCGCTACCCGCGTCGCTGCGGGAACGGGCTCCCCGCTCGGGAGCTCCTTCGTGATGCATCCCCTCGATGGCTTCACCAGCCCGGAACCTCTGCTGGCGCTCGGCGACGAAGAATCAAGCGCCGACCTGGCCCCGGCCGGGGCCACGTTCACCACCTTGGCAGCAGCCACCGACATCGGCCGGGGCTGGAAGTCGGTGCTGTGGATGACCAGCGACCGAGCGTCGTTGCGTCGCCTGGCATCGTCGATTCCGCGACTCGGACAGGTAAGGGTCGTAGCCGTCTGGCTGAGCGATGCGACCACTCCGCTCGTCGTTCACCCACGGCCCGAGTGGGCACCGATCACCTCGTCGGTGGCCCGCACGACCACGCGCGGTGTGCTGACCGTCCTGCGGTTCGCGGCGCCGGTGCCAGCCCACCAGGTGCTGGTGGAATGCGCCCGACAGGCAGTGGACGCCGAGCGAGGTCACGGCGGTCTGGTCGTCGGCTATGCCGGTCGGAGCGCGGTCGCCGGCCTCGACGTCCGGGCTCCCTTCTTCACCTCGGCACACGACGCCAGCGACGGCGAGCGCGATGTGCCGCCCGACGTGGTGGTGAGCGCGGCGGCACAGGTGCTGGCTTCCCATCACGTCATCGACCGGTCACCCCTGGTGATTTCCGACCCCGGCCTGGAGCCGATCGACGAGCAGGTGATCAACCCGCGCGGCTGGCGCAAGGACTGGGACGAGCCGGTCCGTGACCTTGACCCGGCGATCAGGCTGAGCGAGGCCAGCATCTCGGCGCTGCGGTCGGTCCAGGGCCTCCGGGTCGACCTGGCGAGCGCCGATCCGCACACGGTCGCCGGGTTGGCGATGGCCGGCATCCCGCTCCTCACCTCCGGCGCCAACGCCTACCTGAGCCGCGAGCTGAGCGACGCGCTCGCCGGGCAGCCTGACCTCGATGATGCCCTCGCTCGGGAGGAACAGAGCGTCGCGATCCGACGGGCCGCGCTGGAGACCCACTCGGCCCATGCCTGGCGGACCGGTCTGGCCCGCCGTGCCGGCGTCAGGTTCGTCGAGCAGCCCAGGGTCAGCGTGCTGCTCGCCACGATGCGGCCCCACCAGCTCGACTTCGCCATGCGCCAGCTGGCGCGGCAGCGCGGCGTGCAGCTCCAGGTCGTGCTCGGCACGCACGGCTGGACCGTCGACGAGCAGGCCGTGCGCGACCTGCTCGGCGGCCATGACGTCGTGGTGCGGGCGCACCCGCAGGAGGCGTTCTTCGGTGATGTCCTCAACGACGCGGCCGCCGTGGCGGATGGCGACGTGGTGATGAAGGTCGACGACGACGACTGGTATTCGCCGAACGCCGTGCACGACCTGCTGCTGGCGCGGCGCTACACGGG
>JARICB010000217.1 GCA_029264225.1 Nocardioides sp.
GCCCACCCGAGCCCAACTCGCGGCCGTCCGGTGCCCTCGACCGCGGCCAGCCCCCTCTGAGCACGTCATCACCCACTCACCGCTACACCACCTCACAGGAGTCCCCCTGCCCACGCTGGAACGTCACGACGATGTCTTCGTCCTCGAGCTCGGCGACACTGAGAACCGCGTTCACCCCGACTGGCTGCCCGCGGTGAACGCCGCCCTCGACGAGGTCGAGGGAGCAGACGGGCCGCGTGCCCTGGTCACCGCTGCCTCCGGGAAGTTCTTCTCCAACGGTCTGGACCTGGACTGGCTGGGCGCGCCCATCCCGACGAGCACGCGCACTACGGCGGTGACGTCCGCGCGCTGCTGGCCCGGGTCCTGGTGCTGCCAGTGGTCACCGTGGCTGCGCTGCAAGGACACACGTTTGCGGCCGGCGCCATGTTCTCCCTCGCACATGACCTGCGGGTGATGCGCGCCGACCGCGGCTTCTGGTGTCTGCCTGAGTCAGCCATCAACATCCCGTTCACCCGCGGCATGTCGGCACTTATCCAGGCCCGGCTGGCTCCGCAGACCGCGCACGAGGCGATGACCACCGCGCGCCGCTTCGGCGGTGACGACGCACTGGGGGCCGGCATCGTCGACCATCCTGTTCCCGAGGGCGCCGTCCGCTCCACAGCCTTGCAGCTCGCCGCTGCTCAGGTCAGCAAGGCTGGCACGACCCTCGCGACCATCAAGACCCGCATGTACAGCCCGGTCCTCGACCTGCTGCACGCCAGCTCCGACGCTCGCGGCTGACTGTGTCACCACGGCCAGTGCTGAACGACCCGAGCTACATCGTTGGCTCTGGCGCAACCACTCGGGTGGCTATCGGCTGCCTGCTGGACGTGATCAACGCCCTCGCGTGCGTGGGTACCGCGGTGACTGTCTACCCGGCTGTCCGGCGTCACAACGAGTCGCTGGCGCTCGGGTTCGTCACCTCCCGCATGTTTGAAGCGGCCGTGATTTTCGTCGGGGTTGTCAGCCTGCTCGGGGTCGTGACCCTGCGGCAGGACTTCAGTGATGGCCTTCTCACCGACCGATCCGGCCTGGTCACGGCCGGTCATGCGCTGGTCGCGGTCACCGGACGTTCCAGTTCGGGCCGAACCTGTGCGCAGCCCTCAACGCGCTGTTGTTCGGCACGCTGCTGTACCGCTCGAGGTTGACGCACCACGTCGAGTGCGTGGCGCTACTGGAAAAGTAGCCGCTGACCTGAGGGGACGAGGACTGGAGCGACAGCGTCAGTCCTGGGGAGCCCGCCTTCAGAGGTCGCGGTGCCACTCTTGACGAGTCGGCACGTCGGGGCTTCGGTTGAGGTTGAGGATTGCCAGGGCGAGGCCACCCCAGATGATCAGCATCGACACGATCATCATCACGATTGCGGAAACGCTCATGACTGGTCTCCCTTCCGCTCGATGGAGGCGTCGGTCTCGAACTCGGTGCCCGAACGCCATGGTGCGGGCGCGAGCACGTATCCGAGCAGCATGACCAGCGCGGCTGCACCCCAGCCGAATGTCGCGAGCATCCAGCTCGGGTAGTCCTCGTAGGGGGTCTTGACATCGGACCAGAAGGCCTGGACCAGCACGTAGGCCAGCACCAGGGGAGTGACCAGGCCGACCAGTAGTCGCCACCACCGACCCAGGTGGATCGAGCCGTTCCGGTTGAGGTGGTCGGCCAGCACGGGTAGCTTCCGCATCGCCCAGGCGACGACGATCATCGAGATCACCGCCACCAGCAAGATGCCGAACTGGTTGATGAAGTGATCGAGGATGTCCAGCACGTAGAGCCCGCTCGTGGTCGAGAAGAGGCCCAGGCTCAAGACAGTGGCTGGCACACCGACCACCAGCGCCGCTGCGGTCCGGCTGAGCTCGAACTTGTCTCGAACTGCGGAGATCACCACCTCCAGGATCGAGACCAATGAGGTGATTCCTGCGATCACGAGGGAGCCGAAGAACAGCACTCCGATGAATGCTCCCGCAGGTGCCTCACTGATGATCGCAGGGAAGGCGATGAAGGCGAGCCCGATCCCGTCCGATGCCACTTCGCCGACCCCGACGCCCTGTGCTTGCGACATGAAGCCGAGCGCTGCGAAGACGCCGATGCCGGCCAACAGTTCGAAGCCGGAGTTGGCCAGGCCGACGACCAGGCCTGACCCGGTCATGTCGGTGTCCTCGTGGACGTAGGAGGCGTAGGTGATCATGATCCCGAAACCGATGGACAACGAGAAGAAGATCTGTCCGAACGCCGCAGCCCAGACTCCCGGATGGGTCAGCGTGCCCCAGTCGGGTGTGAAGAGAGCATCGAGGCCGGTGGCGGCCCCGTCCAGGAAGAGGGAGCGCACCACCAGTGCGACGAAGGCGAGGACCAGCAGTGGAATGAAGATGAGCGCCGTCTTGCCGATGCCCTTCTCGACGCCCATCAACATGATCGCCAGCACCGCCAGCCATACCACTGCCAACGGGATGACCACTCCCCAGACCAGGGTCGAGTCGATGCCCGGGTCCCCGATCTTGAGAAAGTCGTTGAAGAAGAAGCCCTCGGCGTCGTCACCCCACGCCTTGTTGACGGAGAAGAAGGTGTAGCGCACCGACCACGCGATCACGGCGGCGTAATAGATCGCGATGAGGAAACAGATCCCCACCTGCCACCAACCCAAGCCTTCCGCCGCCCGTCCCGTGCGGGCGAAGGAAAGTGGGGCCGAGCCGCGGTTGCGATGGCCGAGCGCGTAGTCGAGGAAGAGGAAAGGAATTCCTGCCGTCAGCAACGCGACGATGTAGGGGATCATGAAGGCCCCGCCACCGTTTTCATAGGCGACGTACGGGAACCGCCAGATGTTGCCGAGCCCGACCGCGGATCCGATCGCGGCAAGGATGAAGACCTTTCGCGATGAGAACGCTCCGCGAGCTCCGGAGGCGGGCTCGGGTGTGATGTCTGTCGAGGCCATGCTGGTCATTCTTGCCACATCGGGGCGAAAGGCGCCAGACCACCTGGCTCGCACACCACCTCCCGGCGTGTTGAACGACCAGAAGTGTCAGCTATGGCAGCGATCCTCCCGTGAACGGCCCGCACACATCGAGTTGTGGTCGTTCAACGCGCCGGGCAGGTCAAGCCGGAGGAGGGCCTCGGGCTGCGGCGTATGTGACTTCTGCCTCCGAATCAGGTATCTTGACATCAAGATAAACCGTGTTCATGCACCCCTGGGTTCGAACTTAGGCTTGCCTTGCTTCCGCGGCATCGCGGTACGGCGGCAAGATGGACGTGCAGACCCGATGACCAACAGGAGATGTGGCAGATGGCCAGTCAGGACAGCTTCGGCGCCAAGAGCAACCTCGATGTGGACGGCAAGTCCTACGAGATCTACCGCCTCGACGCAGTGCAGGGCGAGGGTCTCGACGTCGACTCCTTGCCATTCAGCCTCAAGGTGCTGCTGGAGAACCTCCTGCGCACCGAGGACGGCGCAGACATCACCGCCGATGACATCAGGGCGCTCGCCGGCTGGGATGCCGACTCGAGCCCCGACAAGGAGATCCAGTTCACCCCTGCCCGGGTGAGCATGCAGGACTTCACGGGCGTTCCCTGCGTGGTGGATATCGCGACGATGCGAGATGCTTTCGAGGCTCTCGGAGGTGATCCAGCCAAGATCAACCCGCTCTCCCCGGCCGAAATGGTGATTGACCACTCTGTGATCGCCGACGTCTTCGGCACTCCCGAGGCCTTCGAGCGCAACGTC
>JARICB010000222.1 GCA_029264225.1 Nocardioides sp.
GCGGAGGCCTCCCAGTAGTTGGTCGCAAGGCATTGGCCGTGTGCACGGTCTCCGACCACATCGTCACCGGCGCGGCGACCACGTCGGGCGAACGTGAGCAGACGTTCGGGGTGATGATCGAGATCGCGCTGACGGCTGCCTTCCCCGACTGATCCCGCTGCTCAACCCTCCTGCGTTTCACCCACGTCTGTCCGGGTGACCAGCCGTTCGAGCTCCTCACGCCCAGGCAGTTCCTCGGGCTCGACGCTCCGTCCGGTGCGCACGTAGTGGAAGGCGGCTCGCACGCTCTCCACGGGCACCTGATGGATCTCGGCCAGCGCCAGCCGGTAGATGGCCAACTGAAGCGGATCGGCGTTCTCGGCGCGGTTGGTCTTCCAATCGATCACCAAGAAGGTGCCGTCAGGCTCCTGATAGACCGCGTCGATCCGACCGCGCACCACCTGGCCGGCCAAGACCAGGGCGAACGGCGCCTCGACGGCGAACGGCGCCCGGTCGGCGAACGGGCCCTGTTCGAAGCGGGCGATCACCTCCTGGAGCTCGCCGACGTCGTCGATACCGGCATCGGCCCGGCCCCACAGGTCGTCAGGCTCGAGCAGTGCCTGTTGGCCGAAGCGCGCCTCGACCCAGGCGTGGAACTCGGTGCCGAACCGGGCCTGGGGGGCGGGCCGACGTGGCATCGGGCGTGCCAGTTCGCGCGCGAGCGCGTCCGGATCGAGGTGGAGGCGCGCCAGTGACGTCGCCGACAGGCTCGAGGGCAGGGGTACGGCGACGTCGCTGGCGCGTGCCAGCCGAGCCTCTTTCACGAGCTGGCCCAGATCGTCATCCCAGTCGCCGACCCGCGCCGACTCCACCATGTCCAGCCCATCGTCGGGCTCCGTCGGATCGGCGCCCCGCACCAGCTCGGCCGCTGCCAGTCGACGCCTGGCCTCCTCACCCAGCCCTGGCACCGGCCAGGGGCGCGAGGGGTCGATCTCGTCATTGGGGTTGGGTGACTTCGCCGGCGGCTTCTCCAGCCACCGTTCGACCGGCTCCCCCCATTCCAGCAGCTGCTCGCGCACCACCTCCTGGTAGGCCGACGGACCGAACGCGGAGGCACGCTGCCCCCAGACGTAGGACGTCACACACAGGCGGTGGGCTGCGCGGGTGAAGGCGACGTAGCCCAGCCGCAGTTCCTCCTCCGCGTCGTGGGCACGGGTCGCGGCCCGGTAGGCGTCGAGCGCGGCCTTGTCGTATCCCTGGAGCTGCGGCTGATCATCGCGGTCACCGCGCAAGGACGCTGGTAGCACCGCCGGCGAGGAGGTCCACAGGGTGCGCGATCGGTTGCTGGGGAAGCGCGTCTCCCCCACCCCGACACAAAAGACCGAGGACCACTCCAGGCCCTTGGCCCGGTGGACCGTCAACAGCTTGACCGAGTCGGCCGCCGTCGGAGTGGCGACGTCGAGTCCGTTGCCCTGATCGTCCTCGGCCGTGAGGTAGGCCAACAGCGCAGGCAGGGTGACGTCACCGTCGACCGACTGGAACTCGGCGACGGCCTTGACGAACAGGTCGAGGTTGTCGCGCCGGGCTGCGGCCGCCGGGGACGTGGCGGAGGCCAGCTCGACGTCGACGCCGGTCGTGTCGATGACGCGCCGCACGACATCGAGCAGCGGATCCCCGACGTGACTACGGAGTCGGCGCAGCTCGGCGGCCAGCAGGACGAACCGTTCGCGTGCTTCTACCGAGAACGCCGCCTCGCCGGGGTCGGCCAGGGCGTCACTGAGCGCCGGCAGCTCGGAGGTGTCGACGCCGTCGGCGATCTGCAGCAACTGCTCGGCCACCGAGGCGACTGCCCCTCGACCCCGGATGCCAGCAATCTCGGCCGCTCGCCCGGCCAGCAGGCGCAGGTCGCGCGGACCGATCGCCCAACGAGGCCCCGTCAGCAGGGTGAGCATCGCGGCGTTGGCCGTCACGTCGTGGAGCAGGCTCAAGGTGGCGACCACCTCGGCCACCTCCGGCAGCCGGATCAGGCCGGAGAGGCCGACGATCTCTACCGGGATGCCGCTGGCGGTCAACGCATCGTAGACCGCCTCCGCCTGCGCGTTGTCACGGCTCAGCACTCCGATCTGGGCCCACTCGGTGCCCGCCTCGTGCACGGCCCTGACCTCGTTCACGAGCCAGTCGAGTTCGTCGAGGGCACGCTCGAAGACGTGGGTCTCGACCCGCCCGTCGGGCGTCTCCTCGGGAGCCCGCAGCCGTGCCACCTTGTCGCCGTAGGTCGCCAACAGCGGTTCGGCGAGCCGGTTGGCCACCTCGAGGATGCGTCGATTGGATCGGCGGTTGACCGTCAGCGGCAGGCGACCGGGCTCGCCGGTCGCGGCCGGGAAGGTCTCGGCGAAGTTGAGGATGTTGGAGACCGAGGCCCCGCGCCAGCCGTAGATGGCCTGGTTGGGATCACCTACTGCCATCACCGGGTGGCCGAGACCGTGCTGCGGATCGGGACCGGAGAAGAGGCGGGCCAACATCGTTGCCTGAGCGACCGAGGTGTCCTGGTATTCGTCGAGCAGCACCACCTTGAAGCGGGACCGCTCGAGCACACCGACGTCGGGCTGCTCCTCCACCAGTCTGGCCGCCAGCGCGATCTGGTCACCGAAGTCCATCAGGGTGAGGTCGGCCTTGAGTCGTCGGTAGCCCGCCACCAGTTCGAGCAGTTCGGCACGCCGGTCGATGGCGTTGATGGCCTTGTCGATGGCATCCAAGTAGGTCTTGCGCGCCTTGCCCGCCTCCTCCTGGGCACGGGCCAGCACGAACCCCTGACGTGCCTGCGCATCCACCCGGCGTACGTCGGGGGCCTCGACCAGGTGCTCGCTCATCGCTGCGTCGAGGCTCAGCAGATACTGGATGACGGTGGCCGGGTGATCGGAGAGCAGCTCGATCTGACCCGTGAAGCGCTCGATCACCCGCGCACCGAGCTGGTAGCGAGAGGCATCGGAGACGACCCTGGTGTCGGGTTCGTGGCCGATGCGCAGGCCATGGTCGCTCAGCAGGGTGCCGGCATAGGCGTGGTAGGTCGCGATCGTAGGTTCGAGGACGTCTTCTCCCTCCTCGATCACCGACTGGTCGAGCAGCCCGGCCCTGGTCAAGGAGTCGGTCACCCGGTTGCGCAGCTCGGCGGCCGCCTTGGTCGTGAAAGTGAGGCCCAGCACCTCCTCAGGGCGGACCCGACCGGTCGCGACCAGGTAGACGACTCGCTGCGCCATCAGCGTGGTCTTACCGCTGCCGGCGCCGGCCACCACCACTGTGGGTCGCAGTTCGGCAGTGATCGCCTTCCACTGCTCGGGGCTGGGAGCGTGCGCGGCCCCCATCAGTTGCTGGAGGTCCTGGGGCGTCTCAAGGCGGACCGGCCTGATCTCGGTCATTGGATCGTCACCGATCCCGCGCCCCGCGCCGGACAGATCGAGACGAAGGCGCAGTCGCGGCACTGCTGTCCCGGCACCGCAGGGAACGTCTCGTCGCGGATCAGGGATGCTGCGCGGGCCAGTCCGGCGCGCAGCACCTCTCGCTCGGGGCCGTCGTCGGCGTGCGCTGCCTGCGGTTGCACCTTCGCGACGACGCTCACCTCCTCGAGGCTGAGCTGCACCAGCTCGGCTCCCCCGGCCTTCACTGACCGCCCGAGCAGCGTGTCAACCGCCCCAGCGTCGATGGCGTACTGGTAGAGGGCGAGTTGCAGGTTGGCCACCACCGAGGTACCGCTCGGGGCGTTGCGGCCGGTCTTGAAGTCGACCACGACGACGTCACCGTTCACGTCCAACTCGAGCCGGTCGGCCGAACCGTTGAGGGTGATCTCCTGGCCGTCGACCTCCACGATGGTCTTGAACCTGACCTCCGCGTCGACGTAGTCGCGCAGGTTGGCCCGATGCCAGTCGACGAAGCGCGCGATGCTCTTGCGGATCCGGTCGTATTCGCGCTTGCGCGACCACGGTGTGCGGAAGGCGAGACGGTCCCAGACCTGATCGACCTCGACCATCAAGATCTCGACCTCGGCCCCCAGTTCGCCGCGAGCCACTCGCTCGGCCAAGGCGTGCACGATCCTGCCGACGTTGGCGGCCTGATGGGCCGCGGAGACCCCACCGGCCTCCCGCTCGAAGAACCACCGGGCCGGGCAGATCAGCAACGACTCCAGCATGCTCGCCGACACCGGAACCGGACGAACCGGGTCGCGGACCGGTTGCGGTGACGCCGTCGCTGCGCGGGTGCCCCACCACGAGGCCGGGTCGGCCTGCGGGACCAACTGCCGAGAGTCGACATGTTCGCCGGCCAGGGCCGCCAACCGTCGGGCCGCAGCCCGGCGCAGCGGCGCCGACGTCTCGGGATCGGCAACCGTGCGTCGTAGCTCGGCGACCAGCCCACCCAGCGACAACGGACGCGGCGGCCGTCCTTCACGATGCCGGGGGGCAATCTCGAGCTCGGCCAGGAACCGTGACGGCTGCTCGCCTTCGTCGTCGACCGAACGCACGGCCGTGACCACGAGTCGTCGCCGGGCCCGGGTGCAGGCGACGTAGAAGAGCCGCCGCTCCTCCATCAGTAAGGCGCGCGTGGTCACCGGGGGCACCAGATCTGGCTCCCCGTCGGTGTCGAGGCCGATCCGGTCGG
>JARICB010000305.1 GCA_029264225.1 Nocardioides sp.
CTACCGCGATGGATCCGACGCGCTCGTCCTGTGCCGCTCCTTGGCCGACAGGTCGGACGCTGCGACGGGCACCACCCGGCCATCGGAGAGGATGGAGCCATGAGCGACGAACCCCTCGTGCTGGGCATCGAAACATCGTGCGACGAGACGGGTGTCGGCATCGTGCGCGGGCACACCCTGCTGGCCGACGCCGTGGCCAGCAGCGTCGAGGAGCACGCTCGCTTCGGCGGTGTCGTGCCCGAGGTGGCCAGCCGCGCCCACCTCGAAGCCATGGTGCCCACGATCGAACGAGCCTGCGAGACCGCCGGCATCGCGCTCTCCGACGTCGATGCCGTTGCCGTGACCTCCGGACCGGGTCTGGCCGGAGCTCTGCTGGTGGGCGTCGCGAGCGCCAAGGCCCTGGCGCTGGGGCTGGACAAGCCGTTGTACGGCGTCAATCATCTGGCCGCGCACATCGCCGTCGACCAACTCGAGCACGGGCCGTTGCCGGAGCCCTGCTTGGCGTTGCTCGTCTCCGGCGGTCACTCGAGTCTGCTCATGGTGGAGGACGTGACCGTCGGCGTCGAGCCATTGGGTGCGACGATCGACGATGCCGCCGGTGAGGCCTTCGACAAGGTGGCCAGGCTGCTGGGGCTCCCGTTCCCGGGTGGACCGCACATCGACCTGGCTGCGGCCAGCGGCAACAGCGTCGCCATCGACTTCCCCCGCGGACTGAGTGGGCGCAAAGACCTGGAGCGACACCGTTTCGACTTCTCGTTCTCTGGTCTCAAGACCGCCGTGGCCCGGTGGGTGGAAGCTCAGGAGCGCGCTGGCACAGAAATCAACGTGCCCGATGTTGCTGCGTCGTTCCAGGAGGCCGTCTGCGATGTGCTCGTCCGCAAGGCTCTCGACGCAGCCAGCACCCACGGCATCGATGACATCATGATCGGCGGGGGCGTGGCAGCGAACCGGAGGCTCCGTGCCATGGCAACCGAGCGGGCTGCCGCGCGCGGCATCCGCGTGCGGGTGCCCCGCCCCGGTCTCTGCACGGACAACGGGGCCATGGTCGCTGCCCTCGGCTCGGAGCTCGTCCTGCGTGGTCGGGCGCCGTCGGAGCTCGACCTCCCGGCGGATTCCTCGCAGCCCATCACCACGGTAGTGGCTTGACGCCGGTTGCCTAGCGGGGCGGGTTGCCCAGCGTCAGTCGAGGACGCCCTTGGTGGGCACCTCGTCGTCGAGCCAGTCCTGTTCGAAGACCAGTGACGCGCTCTCCGTGACCTGGTCGTCGCCGTTCTTCCTGGTCGAGCGGCCGCCCATGGTCGAACCGTTGGAGCCTCGGCGGAACAGCCCCTTGGCCTTCCCCGTGCTCTTGTTCGAGCCCGTGCCGGCGCCAGTGGATCGTCCGCCCGCCTTGCTGCTGGAGTTGCTGCCGGACGTGGTGCCGGACTTGGTGGAACCGGCCGAAGCGGCTGAACCCGCACGACCTCCTGCGCTCCGGCCACCCGCTGAGCGTGAGGGGCTTCCGGTCGAGGAGGTGCGGCTGCTGCTCGATGCTGCGCGGCTGCCCGCCGAGGCGCCGCGACCGGCAGGGGGGCCGGCGCTCGAACTGCGGCTCAGCGAGCCGGGCGCTCCGGTCCGGGTGCTGGCGCCGATGCTGCGGACGCCCGACGACGACACACCCGGCGTGGAGCCGCTGATTGCGCCCCGGATCATCCCGGCGCCCATCCCGGCGCCGGCTACGCCAGCGGCACCCGCCATACCGGGTAGCCCATGAACGCTGCTTCCCCCGCCGGAGGCTGGACTGAGTGAGGCACCCGGGCCAGCACTGCCAGAGCCGATGCCATGGATGGCGCCACCGTCTGTTCCGCCCGCCACGTTCGTGATCGGGGAGGTCGGGGTGGGGTGGTACGTGGTCGGGCCAGTGGGCTCAGGTGGCGAGACGGGGAACACTTGCGGCTGGGGTGGTCGCTGCGGCTGCACCTGAGGCGGCTCGAGGGTCGGGTGCTGTCCGTTTCGCGGACCCGTGGATTCCACGAAGCTGCCCTGATCCACGGGTCGGGCCGGGTTGCTCGTGCCAGGTCGGACGGGTCCACCAGGCCCACCGGGTCCACCAGGCCCACCAGGTCCACCAGGCCCACCAGGGCCGGGGCCGTGCTTGCCGTCGTCGATCGGTTCGCCGTGGATCTGCGCCATCGTGCCGGCGGCGGTGCCGTAGTGCGTGTCGAGTTGCTGGAGGGCGGCACGAGCCTGCTGCTCGAAGCGCTCCTCATTGGCCAGGTATTGGGAGTGCTGGACGTTGTAGATGCCCATCTCCCTCTCCTGCTCGGCGCTCGCCTGGGTGCCCGGAGTCGGGCCCTCAGGTTTCACCGGTGGCTGGTTCATGGGGCCGGAGAGGTTGATGCCGTTCTGAGTCTTCACGGCCTCGAACACGGCGAGTTGGGCGACGTCGAGAGCTCCGGAACCCAACGTGAGTTGGGCCGAGTCGGCCTCCAGTTTGTCGCTGATGGCCTGGAACTTGGCCACCATCGCTCGGCCAGCGTCGCCCTCGATCTCGCTGTCGATCTTCTTGGCGCTCGCCAAGACGTTGGCCGCGACGGTCTTGAGCAGCGTCGCGCTGTCCGTCCACTCGTGCGATGCCAGGGCCAACTGCTCACTGTCCGCTGTCTGCAACGCTGTCAACAGCCGGTCACGGTAGTAGCGGCTGGCCATCACTCATCACTCCCGAGTGGCGGTGTGTTGCGGTCGTCGTCCATACCGTCGACCGCGAGTTGCGTGCGGTGGAGCAACGTGGCCGTGGCCGCGCCCGAGTCGGCATCGACGGCCGTGATCTCCCTGTCCCACTGCTTCATGGCATCGCCGGTCTGTTGCAGGCTGGCCACGGCTTCGAGAATCGAGTTCGTCATCTTCTCGTGCGCCTTGTGCGTGTGCGCCGCCAAGTTTGTGCCGCTGGGCCGAGCGCCGAACCAGGCCTCGTTCACGGGCGCGAACATCCCGTCGGCGAGCGAACTCGACTCGCTCGTCAAGATGGTGACGATGTCGTTGATGACGTCGGGTGGGACTGCGATGGACGACAGCGTGCCGACGACGCCGCCTACTCCGCCTACATCGGCGAGTAGCACCATGATGGGGCCTCCCCTGGGATCCGGTTCTCGTGGTCATGGCGACCTGTTGAACAAGCCGCGTGGCGCTCATTCCCCCCACCGGGTCGGCTCAAACATCGCCTCGGTCGGCACTACTAGTCTGCTCGAGCACAGAGAATCGCCTCGGCATCCAGGAAGGCAGAAGACGTGACACTGCGACCATCACCTCTCATCGGCGCAGTAGTGGCGCTGGCGCTGGCGCTGGCTGGCTGCGGCTCCTCCGATGATGCCACCCCAGGTGCGAGCAAGCCCTCGACCTCCACCCCGGCTACGACCCCGGAGTCGGCCGAGGCGTCCGAAACGGTGGCTGCTGCCACCGGGGTGGTGTTCAAGGTAGAGGGAATCACGATGCACGCACCCACGGGTTGGACGGCGCTGCCAGGAAGCCCGATGCAGGCCACTGCGTTCCCTACCGGTGTCACCGGTACCAGCGTACGGCTCTTCCGCTTCCCCAACAGCGGCCTGTTGAACCTGGACGAACTCGCCGTCCTGGCCTCGAAGGAGAGCGATTGGACGAAGCGGGCCAGGCGCCTGTCGAACGTCGAGATCGACTCACAACCGGCATTCCACGTGGCCGGAAAGGTGATGCCGGGCGTCTACGCGGAGTCGTTTGGCATGCTGATCAACGATGAACGAGTAACGGTGAACTTCGAGTTCCACCACAACGAGGACAAGACTTATCGCGACGAGGTCATTCAGAGCGTGCTGGCCTCAGCACAGACAGGGAGCTAACGATGCAGCAGGTCAAGGCCGTGGTCGCCCGCGGCAAGGGTCAGCCAGTGACCGTAGAGACCATCAACGTGCCCGATCCCGGTCCGGGTGAGGCCGTCGTGAAGGTGCAGGCCTGTGGCGTGTGCCATACCGACCTCCACTACCGTGAGGGTGGCATCAACGACGACTACCCCTTCCTGCTGGGCCACGAAGCGGCCGGTCTGGTGGAGGCCATCGGTGAGGGTGTGACCGGCCTCGAGGTGGGGGACTTCGTCGTCCTCAATTGGCGAGCCGTGTGCGGCAACTGTCGCGCCTGCGAGCGAGGCGAGCCCTGGTACTGCTTCACCACCCACAACGCCACCCAGAACATGACGCTGGCGGATGGCACCGAGTTGTCACCGGCGCTGGGGATCGGTGCCTTCGCCGAGAAGACCCTGGTCGCGGCCGGGCAGTGCACGAAGGTCGACCCGTCGGCTCGCGCGGCCGCGGTGGGCCTGCTCGGCTGCGGTGTGATGGCCGGCCTGGGCGCCGCGATCAACACCGGCAACGTCAGTCGTGGCCAGTCCGTGGCCGTGATCGGATGCGGCGGTGTCGGCATGGCCGCGATCGCCGGCTCGGCCCTGGCCGGTGCCTCGAAGGTCATCGCCGTCGACCTCGACGACACCAAGCTCGAGTGGGCCACCGGAATGGGTGCCACCCACACGATCAACTCCTCCCAGGGCGACCCGGTCGAGGCCGTCCAGGCGCTGACCGACGGCAACGGCGCCGACGTCGTCATTGATGCGGTGGGGCGTCCCGAGACGTGGAAGCAGGCGTTCTACGCCCGCGACCTCGCGGGCACCGTCGTACTCGTGGGCGTCCCGACTCCGGAGATGAAGATCCCCGAGATCCCACTGATCGACGTCTTCGGTCGTGGTGGGGCGCTCAAGTCGAGCTGGTACGGCGACTGCCTGCCCTCCCGCGACTTCCCGATGCTGGTCGATCTGTATCAACAGGGCCGACTCGACCTCGATGCATTCGTGACGGAGGAGATCGCTCTCGACGAGGTGGAGGCCGCCTTCACGAAGATGCACGACGGAACGGTCCTGCGCTCGGTGGTGGTCTTCTCATGAGCGTCCGGGTCGATCATGCAGTCACGTCCGGCACCTTCTCCCTCGACGGCGAGACGTTCGACGTCGACAACAACGTCTGGGTCATCGGCGACGACGAGGAATGCATCGTCATCGATGCCCCGCACTCGGTCGACGACATCCTGGCCGTCGTGAACGGTCGTAGCGTCAAGGCGATCATCTGTACGCACGCCCACGACGACCATGTCCGGGTCGCCCCGGCGCTTCGTCAGGCCACGGGGGCGCCGATCCTGCTGCACCCCGCCGACCGGCCGCTGTGGGAGCTCACCCATCCCGACGAACTCTGGGACGCCGACCTCGAGGACGGGCAGACGATCAAGGTCGCCGGCGCCGGACTCAAGGTGCTCCACACGCCCGGTCATGCTCCGGGCGCCGTATGTCTCTACGTGCACGATCTGGGCTGCGTGTTCACCGGTGACACCCTCTTCCAAGGCGGGCCAGGGGCCACCGGTCGCTCGTTCAGCGACAAGGACCAGATCGTCGCCTCGATCCGGACGAAATTGTTGCGCCTACCCGACGAGACGGTGGTGCACACCGGTCACGGCGACGACACCACGATCGCCGCGGAGCGGGAGAACCTCACCTGATCCGCGGCGGGCTGGGGCTGCTGCTCACGCTGGCCCTGATGGCGTCAGCGTGTTCAGGCGACCCCGGTGTGGAGCGCCCGGACGGCGTCGAGGCGACCCCGAGTGCCGGGGCGAGCGCACCGCCGACGCCTGCCGAGAAGTTGGGCCTGGTCGAGGGGTGGGGCCCCAGCGCGGGAGAGCTGAACCGCGCGGCCACGGTCGTCTCATCGATGCGATTGCCCGACCTCGCCGGGCAAGTGATCGTCGCGAAGTGGGCGGGCACCGAGGCGCCGGTGGACATGGTGCGACGCCTGCACCTCGGCGGAGTGATCGCGTTCGCGGACAACGTTGCCTCCACGGCACAGATCCGTGGAGTCAACGCCACTCTGAACCGGGCCGTACGCCGCCGCTGGCCGCTGTTCCTCTCCGTCGATCAGGAAGGCGGAATCGTCGAACGGGTCAAGGGCGACGCGACCCGTTTTCCGAGCTTCATGAGCGCGGGTGCCGCCGATGACGCACGCACCACCCGAGCGGCGGCCCGTGCCAGCGGGGCCGAACTGCGGGGACTCGGTTTCGACGTGGTCTTTGCTCCCGACGCCGACGTGACCTCCGGTCCGGGTGACCCGACCATCGGTTCTCGATCGGCAGGCTCATCGGCCGAGACCGTCGTCGAGGCGGTGGGAGCGGCCGTCGACGGCTACACGGCGGCGAGCCTGGTGCCGGTCCTCAAGCACTTTCCCGGGCACGGATCCGTTCCCCAGGACAGCCACCAGACTCTGCCAGTGCAGACCCGGAGCCGGAAGCAGCTGGCTGCCGTCGAGCTGGCCCCGTTCGCCGCCGCGATCGCGCACGGCACCCCGGCGATCATGTCCGGACACCTCGACGTGCGCGCGATCGATGCGTCGGTGCCGGCCTCCATGTCCAGGGCAATGATCAGTGGTGTGCTGCGCCAACAACTCGGCTTCGAGGGCCTGGTGGTGACCGACTCGCTGTCGATGGCGGGAGTGGAGGCGACGTACCACTCGAAGCGTTCGGCGGTGCAGGGACTGCGGGCCGGAAATGACGTGCTGCTCATGCCGCCCTCTCCCGCAGCCGCTCGTGCCGCGATCGTGGCGGCGGTGCGATCGGGAAAGCTGCCGCGCCGCCGCCTCGAGCAGGCAGCGGCCCGTCAGATTGCCCTGCTGCTGCACTACGACGGCGGCCGCGAGCAGCGGCGTGGCCGACCGCCGGGCTCCGGTCGGCAGGCGTCACGGGCACTCAGTGCAGCTGCCATCACGATGGTGGCAGGGCCCTGTCGAGGTCGACTGGTGAGGAGTGCGGTCACGCCACTCGGTGCCCCGACCGCGGTGGCCAACTTCTCGGCCGCGGCTCGGGCCGCCGGGCTGAGCGTGCTCGTGCGACGTGCCACCCCCGACGCGTTGGCCGCTGCCGAGCGGGCCCCCAGCCGAACGAAGAAGGTGTCACGCCGGGCCTTCGCCAAGCGTATGCGTGCCTGGCGACAACGTGAGCGACGGCGAACTGTCGCGCTGGCCAGGTTCGCCGCGGCCGAGGATGCCCGTCTTGCGCGCGGCACGACCATCGGTTTCGCCGGCTACCAGGACGCCGCACCTCGGGCGGAGATCGCGGTCGCGACCGACACGCCATACGTGCTGGGTAGCGTCCGAGCGTCGGTAAAGCTAGCCACCTATGGCGACACCCCGGGGGCCATGTCGGCGTTGCTGGACGTGCTGCTCGGTCGGGCCAGAGCGCCTGGGACCCTGCCCGTGCCGGTCTCCGGCGTACGGCGAACAGGCTGTTGAGAGCGCCGCGGGCCGCTAGAAGGGTTCCACCAGGTAGGCGGTGCCAGC
Organism: Nocardioides sp.; assembly: GCA_029264225.1. Lineage (GTDB taxonomy): Bacteria > Actinomycetota > Actinomycetes > Propionibacteriales > Nocardioidaceae > Nocardioides. Next base: position 7,374 of record JARICB010000305.1, read on the forward strand.
CCCGGCGACCCTGGTCAACACCAGCGTTGCGGTGTTGTCGCCCCGCAGGTCGAGACGTTTGCGCAGTTGCTCCGGCACGACGTCGACCCCTCGCTTCTTGATCGTCAATGAGCCGATGCTGCGCTCGCGCAGGGCCGCCTTGAGCGGCTTCTCACGGTAGGGGACCTCCTCCAGCACTCGGTAGCCGCGGGCGAAGGGGGTGTGGAACGCCGAGTCGCTGGTGACGTAGGCGATGTGTTCGTCGAGCAGGCCACCGTCGACGCCGGCGGCCACGGCGGTCACCAGTCCGGCCCGGATGACGGCGCCGTCGGGCTCATAGAGACACGCGCTGATGTCACGCACCGGACGCGCCAGTCCACGGTAGGGGTCATCCTCGTCGGTCAGGGTCGCGAGGCCGCCGACCCCGATCACCGTGGCTCGGCGATCGGTGGTGGCGAAGACGGGACTCCACAACACTGCTTCCTTGACCTCACCGTTGTCGCTGACCCATTCCGCCTCCACCCGGTCGGGGATCAGTTCGTGTGGCAACCCGGGGGCGACCTTGACCAGGCTCCGGCCGGAGAGCAGTGTCTGCACGAACGGCCACGGCGGCGCCCAACCGTCCACGTCGAAGACCCGGCCGCGTGCCCCCCTGCGGGCTGGGTCGGCGAACGCGGCACCGAACTTCGAGACATCGATATCGGCCACGTCGGCCACCTCGACGGCTCCCGCGAGTCCGAGGGCCGCGAGGTTGGCACGAGCTGCGACTACCCGGACCGGATCGAGATCCACGCCCGCGGCCGTCAGCCCTGCGCGGGCGAACGCGATCAGGTCGCCGCCGATACCGCAGCCCAGGTCGATCACGCTCGCGGGTTGCGCCGCAGCCAGCCGGGCGGCGCGGTGGTCGGCCACCCGGAGCCGGGTCGACTGCTCGAGCGCATCGGGGGTGAAGAACATCTGGGCGGCGAGATCACCGAACTTCGCCATCGCCCGCTCCCGCAACGCCACCTGGGTCAGTGCCGCCGCCGCACGCTCGGCATCCGGTTCGATCCGGCGGACCTGGGCCGCGGCCCGGACCGGGTCGCCCGGTGACTCGGCGCTCACCTGAGCGGCCAGGACCAGCAGTTCACGGCCTTCCTCGGTCGTCAACCACTCGAGTGTCCCT
>JARICB010000317.1 GCA_029264225.1 Nocardioides sp.
CCGATCCGGTCGGCCCCCAGCAAGGTGGACCGGCGACGCAGGTCGGGCCAGCCGCCCTGCTGGACATGCGCGACGACGACCAGGTCCCATTCCAGCCCCTTGGATCGGTGTGCGGTGAGCAGTCGCACCGCTGAGCCCCGCACACCCCGCTCGGCCAGAGTATCGGCCGGGATCTGCTGCTCCACCAGGTTGGCGAAGAACGCCGAAACGCCGAGGTGGTCGCGCTGGTCGACCGTGCGAGCAGTGACCTCGAACAGGGCACAGATCGAGTCGAGGTCTCGGTGGGCCCGTCGGGCACCGGCACCCCCCTGCTCCACCTGCCGGCGAAGTCGCTCGGGCCAGGACGTGTTGGCCCACAGATGCCAGAGCACGTCTTCCACACTCGCGCGCTCCCCCAGCAGGCGGGCCCCGGCGTGCAGCAGTGCCGCAAGGGAGCGAGCCCGCTGAACCTCGGATCCACCAGCCTCCCCCGACTCCTCCAGCCCGTCGAGGAAGCCATCGCTCACCACCGCCAGGCGCAACAGCTCACGCGAGGTGCGAGGAGCTGCGACCCGATTTCCCGCCTCCGCCTTGTCTCGCGCACGCAGCCGTCGGACCAACCCGCGCAGGTCACCGGCGTCGAGGCCGCCCAACGGCGAGATGAGTAGGGACTCGATGCGTCCGGGATCGAGGAAGCCGGACGAATCGGGGTCGTCGTTGTCGAGGTTGACCACCGCACGCAACGCATCGAGCAGGGGCAGCACGGCCGGATCTCGCACCAGAGGCAGGTCGTCGGAGGCGACCTCGACCGGCACCCCGGCAGCCGCGAGCGCACGTCGCAGGGGCGGGATCGAGGCCTGGCCGGAGCGCACCAGCACCGCCATGTCCGACCAGTCGATGCCGTCCTCGAGATGCGCCCGCCGCAACAGGTCGCCCAGATGTTCCGACTCGGCGCGATCGGTGTCGAAGGTGTACACCTCGGCCCGTCCCGCGCCGTGCGGCCCCGGCACTGCTTCGGGCGAAAGGAACCCTTCCCTGGCGGCCGTGTCGATGCTGCCGGCCAGTGGCAGTCGTGCCGCGATCCGCCCGGCCGCCAGCAGCAGTCGCGGGCCGAACCGACGCGTGCGCCGCAGCACCACTACCGGGGCTCGCTGCCCCGAGGTCGTCTTGAACTGCTCGGGGAAGTCGAGGATGCCGCGCACATCGGCACCCCGGAAGCCGTAGATGGACTGGTGCGGGTCACCTACCACCGTCAGATTGCGACCGTCGCCGGCCAGGGCCCGCAGCAGCGCCACCTGCCCGGGGTCGGTGTCTTGATATTCATCGACGAAGACATGGCTGAATCGGGCTCGCAGTGCTTCGCGGTGGGTCTCGGCGATGATCACCGCGCGACGGATCAGGTCGGCGTAGTCGGTGGCGCCGAGGTTGTCGAGGATGGTGAGGTATTGGTCGAGGAAGTGGCCGGCCGCGATCAGTTCCGGCAATCCGTTGGCGGCACCGAGCGCCACCAGCCCCGTCGGGTCGAGCCCCTTCTCCCGGGCTCGCGACAGCACCGCGTGCACCTCGCGGGTGAACCCCCGGGTGCCGACGGCTCGTCGCAGCGTCTCCGGCCAGGCCACCGCCTCCGGGTTGTCGGCGAGCAGTTCGCGCAGCACCACGTCTGCCTCGGGAGCCGACAGCAGTCGCAACGGTGCGTCGTAGAGGTCGGCAGGACTGTAGGCACGGATCAGCGAGTAGGCGAAGGAGTGGAAGGTCGAACAGGTCGTCGCCGACGTGGTGCGCCCGACCCGGGCGGTCACCCGGTCGCGCAACTGCTCGGCCGCCTTGCGGGAGAAGGTCAGTGCCAGCACCTGGTCGGGATGGACGCCGCGCTGCTCGATCAGGTGGGCCATCGACTCGACCATCGTCGTGGTCTTGCCGGTGCCCGGACCGGCCAGCACGAGCAGCGGCCCGCCAGCATGGTCGACGACGCCCTGCTGATGCTCGTCGAGCACCGGGACCTCGACCGCACGGTCGGGTCGAACGAGGTGGTAGGTCGTCGGTGAACTCACGGGGTCACCCCATCACAGCCCACCGACAACCCGTCGGAGAAGTTCAGGGCCCCTCCACCGGTCGCTCGTTGTAGACCCCGGCGAACTCCTGTCCGGAGAGGTCCGCGATGGCAGCCATGATCACGTCGGTCAGTTCGCGCCGCGCGCGGCCCAGGGGCACGCCGTCGTACCCCGTCGGCAGGATAGGAGGGCCGAAGACCACGCTGACCGGCGCGATCCGAGGCAGCCGGGCACCCACGGGTTGTAGTTCGGCAGTGCCTCGCAGCCCCACCGGCACCACCGGCACTCCTGCGCTCAGGGCCAGGTGCGCGACACCGGTGCGGCCCCGATAGAGCCGGCCGTCGCGCGAGCGCGTGCCTTCGGGGTAGATACCGAAGGCATCACCTTTGGCGAGCACCTCAAGTGCGGTGTCAAGACTGGCCAGGGCCGCCTTGCTGTCCTCACGGTCCACCGGCAGCATGCCGAGACCCTCGAACCAGGCCCGGGCCAACGCCCCCTTGAGACCGGTGCCGGTGAAGTAGTCGGACTTGGCCAGGAAGACGACCTTGCGCGGCGTGACCACGGGGATCACGGCACTGTCGATGAAGCTCAGGTGATTGCTGGCGATGATCACGGCACCGGAGGACGGGACGTGCTCGATGCCGCTCACACTCGGCCGCCAGAGCGCCTTTGCGATCGGCGGTACGACTCGATGCAACGCGGCGTAGAACATGCCAGCCATTGTCCCCCTACGAGCCCGCGTCGGCGTCCGCGTCCGCCATAGACGAAGGGCCCTTGCAAGTATGAGTCGCAAGGGCCCTTCTATTTGACCGGATCGTGGTGACGCCTCCAGTCGATGCCTCGTCCGTTGTGATCCCAGCGGTTTCGTCACCCAGCCACTGCAACAGGTTGCCCCGTTGTCTGGATCTTCACTTCCGAGCCATCCCGCTCTCCCCGAAGGAAGTGCGTGACTGCAGTTCTATGTCGTAGATCACACCGCGCGCAAGGGGGTACGGGCAACTGATTCGCCCAATCGTGCGTCTTCGGCGTGTCCTCCACAGGAGGGTCGATCTCCTCCACACTCAGCGGCCGTTCCTCCACAGATTCCGGCTTCGTCTGTGGAGGACGGCCCCGCCTGGCGTTGCGTCCCCATGGTGAGTAGGGAAACCGGCACCTTGCACAGCGTCGACGGTGTGCTAAGTGGCCACTTCCCCACCTGGCATGGGGAAGCAACGCCCCGAAGAGACACCTGGGGAGGGAAAGAGACGACCCCGCCGGATCGCTCAGTACGCCGGCTGGCTGGGGTCGATCTGGCTGACCCAGGCAACGACTCCGCCACCGACGTGCACGGCGTCGGCGTAGCCGGCACCCTTGAGCACCGCGAGGCACTCGGCCGAGCGGACCCCCGACTTGCAGTGCAGCACGACCTGCTTGTCGCTGGGCAACTCCCCGAGCGCGTTGCCGTTGAGGAACTCGCCCTTGGGGATCAGCACCGAGCCGGGGATCTGGTTGATCTCGTCCTCGTTGGGCTCGCGTACGTCGACGAGCACGAAGTCGCGCTCCCCGTTGTCGCGTTCCTTGAGCATCTGCTCGAGCTGGGTGACCGAGATCGTGGAGCCGACGGCAGCCTCGGTCGCCTCTTCCGACACGGCGCCGCAGAAGGCGTCGTAGTCGATCAGCTCGGTGACGGTCGCGTGCTCGCCGCACAGCGCGCAGTTCGGGTCCTTGCGCACCCGGAGCTTGCGGTACTCCATCTCCAGCGCGTCGTAGATCATCAACTTGCCGACCAACGGGTCGCCG
>JARICB010000323.1 GCA_029264225.1 Nocardioides sp.
ACCGCGACCACCATGTTGTCGGCGCGGTAGTGGCGGCGGTAGAACCGGACGATCTGCTCGCGCGACATCGCGGTGATCGACGCCTCGGTCCCGGCGATCGGGCGACCCAGCGGTGAGTCGCCGAACGCCTGCTGCGCAAAGAGGTTGTGCACGATGTCGTCCGGGTCGTCGTCGTGCATGGCGATCTCGTCGAGGATCACGTCACGCTCGGCCTCCACGTCGGCCGCTGTGATCAGCGAGTTGGCGATCATGTCGCCGAGGACGTCGACCGCGATCGGCAGATCGTCGTCGAGCACCCGGGCGTGGAAGCAGGTGTATTCCTTCGCGGTGAACGCGTTGAACTCACCGCCCACCGCGTCGAGGGCTACCGAGATGTCGAGCGCGGACCGCTCGCGGGTGCCCTTGAACAGCAGGTGCTCGAGGAAGTGGGAGCAGCCGTGCAGGGTCGGCGTCTCGTCGCGGGAGCCGACGTTGACCCACACGCCGATGCTGGCCGACCGGGCGCCAGCCATCTGCTCGGTGACGACCCGGAGGCCGCCAGGCAGCACCGTACGGCGGATGCGCGAGGTCTCGACACCGGCACCGTCGATGACCTTCTGCAGGGTGCGGGTGGAACCGATCTTCTGGGAAACGGCCGACCGGCCAGCAGACGAGGTCTGCTGGCCGGTCGCACCGTGCATGTCGTGCAAGGTCACTCGGACTCGGTCGCCTCGTCGGTCGCCGTGTCGGAGTCACCCTCGGAGGAAGCATCCTCGTCGACGACGGGGATCAGCGACAGCTTGCCGCGGTCGTCGAACTCACCGATCTGGACCTGGATCTTCTGGCCCACGGAGACGACGTCCTCGACGGCGTCGACCCGCTTGCCACCGGCCAGGGAGCGCAGCTTGCTGATGTGCAGCAGGCCGTCCTTGCCGGGCATCAGCGAGATGAACGCACCGAAGTTGGTGGTCTTGACGACCGTTCCCAGGTAGCGCTCGCCGACCTCGGGCAGGGTCGGGTTGGCGATCGCGTTGACGGCGTTCTTCGCGGCCTCGGCTGCTTCGCCGTTGGTCGCGCCGATGTAGACGGTGCCGTCGTCCTCGATCGACAGGGTGGCGCCCGTGTCGTCCTGGATCTGGTTGATGATCTTGCCCTTCGGGCCGATGACCTCACCGATCTTGTCGACCGGGACGCGCACCGTGATGATCCGCGGCGCGTGGAGGGACATCTCCTCGGGAGCGTCGATCTCCTCGGCCATGACGTCGAGGATCGCGATCCGGGCGTCGCGGGCCTGGGTCAGTGCCGCAGCGAGGACCTCGGCCGGGATGCCGTCGAGCTTGGTGTCGAGTTGGAGTGCGGTGACGAACTCCCGGGTGCCGGCGACCTTGAAGTCCATGTCGCCGAACGCGTCCTCGGCGCCGAGGATGTCGGTCAGTGCGACGTACTGCGTCTCACCGTCGACCTCGTCGGAGATGAGACCCATCGCGATCCCGGCGACGGAGGCCTTGAGCGGCACACCGGCCTGGAGCAGCGACAGCGTGGCTGCACAGACCGAGCCCATCGAGGTGGAGCCGTTGGAGCCCATGGCCTCGGAGAGCTGACGGATGGCGTAAGGGAACTCCTCCCGCGTCGGCAGGACCGGGAGGATGGCCCGGCGCGCGAGCGCACCGTGGCCGACCTCGCGCCGCTTGGGCGAGCCCACGCGGCCGGTCTCGCCGGTGGAGAACGGCGGGAAGACGTACTTGTGCATGTAGCGACGGTGCTTCTCCGGGGAGAGCGTGTCGAGCTGCTGCTCGAGCTTGAGCATGTTGAGCGTGGTGACACCCAGGATCTGGGTCTCGCCCCGCTCGAACAGCGCCGAGCCGTGTACGCGCGGGATGACGCCGACCTCGGCGTGCAGGGGGCGAATGTCGGCCAGACCGCGACCGTCCATGCGGATCTTGTCGCGCAGCACGCGCTGGCGCATGAGGGACTTGTTCAGCGAGCGGAACGCAGCGCCGACCTCCTTCTCACGACCAACGAACTTCGCGCCGACCGTGTCGAGCAGCTCGGCCTTGATCGAGTCGAGCTTCTCCTCGCGCTCCAGCTTGCCGCTGATCGTCAGCGCCTCGGCGGTAGCGGTCGCGGCGGAAGCCTCGACAGCGGCGTAGACGTCGTCCTCGTAGTCGAGGAAGATCGGGAACTCCTGGACCGGCTTGGCGGCTTCCTTGGCGAGCTCGGCCTGGGCCTCGATGAGCTGCTTGATGAAGGGCTTCGCGGCGTCGAGACCACTGGCCACGACCTCTTCGGTGGGGGCCTTCTGGCCGCCCTGGACGAGCTCGATGACCTTCTCGGTCGCTTCGGCCTCGACCATCATGATCGCAACGTCACCGGTGTCGGTGATCCGACCGGCAACGACCATGTCGAAGACGGCGTTCTCGAGCTGCGAGTGGCTCGGGAAGGCCACCCACTGGCCCTCGATGAGGGCGACGCGGACGCCACCGACCGGGCCGGAGAAGGGCAGACCGGAGAGCTGGGTCGACAGCGACGCGGCGTTGATCGCCAGCACGTCGTAGGGCATGTCGGGGTCGAGGGCCATCACCGTGATGACGACCTGGACCTCGTTGCGCAGCCCCTTCTTAAAGGTCGGGCGCAACGGACGGTCGATCAGGCGGCAGGTGAGGATCGCGTCCTCGCCGGGACGCCCCTCGGAGCGGAAGAACGAGCCGGGGATCTGGCCCGCGGCGTACATCCGCTCCTCGACGTCGATGGTGAGCGGGAAGAAGTCGAAGTGGTCCTTGGGGTGCTTGCCGGCCGTCGTCGCCGAGAGCAGCATGGTCTCGTCGTCGAGGTAGGCGGTCACCGCGCCGGCGGCCTGACGGGCGAGGAGCCCGGTCTCGAACTTGATGGTGCGCTTGCCGTGTGAGCCGTTGTCGATCACGGTCTCGACGAGGGTGACCTCGGGGGCAGTGGTGTCAGTCAAGAGTGAATTCCTTCGTTCGCGGAGCGAGCCGCGAGCCGAGCCCCGCGTCGAGGTGGCCGGTCTTCGATCGAGGCCCGCGGGGGCACCGCGCGCTGGCGCAGTGCGGGTTCCCGAAGGCCACTACCGAGGACCGAGCCGAATGGCTCGCGGGCC
>JARICB010000342.1 GCA_029264225.1 Nocardioides sp.
CACGCCGTCGGGGGCATAGTCGGTGTGGTCGTGCATCTGCGCACTGTGGGCCCGCCAGTGCATGGCGACGTAGGACGCGTCCTTCGCCGCCACCACGTCGAGGATCTCCGGGTCGGCCAGACCACCCGACACGTCGTTGACGATCTGGGCGCCCGCCTCGAGCGCCGCAGCGGCAACCTCGGCGCGCATCGTGTCGACGGAAACCAGGACACCATCGCCGGCGAGCTCGCGGATGACCGGGATGACTCGGCTCAACTCATCGCTGACGAGGGGGCGGGTGGCACCCGGGCGGGTCGACTCACCGCCGATGTCGAGCAGGTCGGCACCGTCGGCCAGCAGTTGCCGGGCATGGGTCAGGGCCCGTTCGGTGTTGTCGAAACGACCCCCGTCGGAGAACGAGTCGGGGGTGACGTTGACAACGCCCATCACCCACGGCCGCGTCAGCATCAGCGCCTCGAGGCGATCAGCGCCATCGCTTCCGAGCGGGTGGCAGCGTTGTGCATGATGCCGCGCACAGCGCTGGTGATCGTGCGGGCTCCGGCCTTGCGGACTCCACGCATGGTCATACAGAGGTGCTCGGCCTCGATCACCACGATCACGCCACGGGCATCCAGGATGTCCATCAGGGCATCGGCGACCTGCGTCGTCAGCCGCTCCTGGACCTGGGGTCGCTTGGCGTAGACGTCGACGAGGCGGGCCAGCTTGGAAATGCCGGTGATCTTGCCGGTCTCGGCCGGGATGTAACCGACGTGTGCCACCCCGGTGAACGGCACGAGGTGGTGCTCGCACATCGACCACAGTTCGATGTCACGCACCAGCACCATCTCGTCGTGGCCGATGTCGAAGGTGGTGGTCAGCACGTCCTCGGGCCGCTGTCGCAAGCCCTGGGTCAGCTCGGCGTAGGCCCTCGCCACTCGGGCCGGCGTCTCCCGCAACCCCTCCCGGTCGGGGTCCTCACCGATGGCGGCCAACAGTTCACGAACCGCCGCTTCGGCCCTCGGGTGGTCGAAATCGGGCACGGCACGTTCGTCGAGGCTGATGGGGTCGGTCATGGCGAGCTCCGCTCAGATGGTGGTGGGCGGTGCGGGAGGAGTGGTGCCTGGTCCCGCGGGTCCACCGAGGTCGCCGTGGCTGTCGCCGTCGGGACCAGGAGGAGTAAGGATGACGCCACCCTCCGAGGAGTCGATGGCAGCCCCAGCAGCGGCCCGGTCGCGGATCTCCTGGGGGATCTCCACCGGAGGGATCGCTGAGGGGGTGCGCGCATCGGAACCGGTCCAGGCAGGTCGGCCGGGGCGCAACCGCAGGGGCTCGAAGACCCGGGCGATCTCGGCCTTGTCCAGGGTCTCCTGGTCGAGCAGTTCGAGCACCAGCGAATCGAGCACGTCGCGGTTCTGCTCGAGGATGTCGTAGGCCTCCTGATGAGCGTTCGAGAGCAGCGCCTTGGTCTCCTCGTCGATCACCGCGGCGACCTTCTCGGAGTAGTTGCGCTGGTGACCCATGTCGCGACCGAGGAACGGCTCGGAGTTGCTGTCGCCGAGCTTGATCGCACCGAGGCGGTCGCTCATGCCGTATTGGGTGACCATCGCCCGGGCCAGGCTGGTGGCCTTCTCGATGTCGTTGCCCGCGCCGCTCGTCACGTCGTGGAAGATCAGCGCCTCGGCCGCCATCCCACCGAGCATGTAGGCGAGCTGATCGAGCATCTCGCTGCGGGTCTGGCTGTACTTGTCCTAGTCGGGCATCACCATCGTGTAGCCCAGCGCCCGGCCGCGCGGCAGGATCGTTACCTTGTGCACCGGGTCGGTGCCGGGCAGCGCCGCCGCCACCAAGGCGTGTCCGCCTTCGTGGTAGGCCGTAATGAGCTTTTCCTTCTCGCGCATCAGCCGAGTCCGGCGCTGCGGTCCGGCGATCACCCGGTCGATGGCCTCATCGAGGGTCTTGTCGGTGATCATCTTCTGGTCCTGCCGGGCAGTGAGCAGCGCCGCCTCGTTCAGCACGTTGGCCAGATCGGCGCCGGTGAAGCCCGGCGTGCGGCGCGCCACGCTGCGCAAGTCGATGTCGGCTGCCATGGGCTTGCCGCGCGAGTGCACCTTGAGTACCTGGTGTCGCCCGTTGAGGTCGGGGGCGTCGACCTGGACCTGGCGGTCGAAGCGGCCGGGACGCAGCAGCGCAGGGTCGAGTACGTCGGGCCGGTTGGTGGCCGCGATCAGGATGACCCCTCCGCGAACGTCGAAGCCGTCCATCTCGACGAGCAGCTGGTTGAGGGTCTGTTCACGTTCGTCGTGACCGCCACCCATGCCGGCGCCACGGTGGCGACCGACCGCGTCGATCTCGTCGATGAAGACGATGGCCGGAGCATTCTCCTTCGCCTGCTCGAACAGGTCGCGCACCCGGCTCGCGCCGACGCCGACGAACATCTCGACGAAGTCGGAACCGGAGATCGAGTAGAAGGGCACGGCTGCTTCGCCGGCGACCGCGCGGGCGAGCAGCGTCTTGCCGGTGCCGGGAGGCCCGTAGAGGAGCACTCCCTTCGGGATCTTGGCGCCCACGGCCTGGAACTTGGCGGGCTCCTGAAGGAACTCCTTGATCTCGCCGAGCTCCTCGATCGCCTCTTCACACCCGGCAACGTCGCTGAACGTCGTCTTCGGCATGTCCTTGGTGATCAGCTTGGCCTTGGACTTGGCGAACTGCATGACGCCGCGGCCACCGCCCTGGGCCTGGTTCATCAAGAAGATGAACAGCAGCACGATCAGGGCGAACGGCAGCAGCGTGATCAGCAGCGAGCCGAGGATGCTGGGCTGCGGGTTCTCGGAGTTGGCCTCTTCGATCGTGCCCTTGGCCAACTGCTCGTCCACCGAGGCCAGGATCGTCGCCTGCTGGCCTTGGATGTAGTGCGTCAGCACCTTGTCGCTGCCCTTACGGGTGCCGGAGTCCAGGGTGGCCTCGATCGTCTGATCACCGTCGATGAAGGTGATCTCCTTGACCTTGCCGTCTTGGATCCACGACGTCAGTTCGGAGGTCTTGACCTCGTCGTAGCCGCCGTTGGGGGCGAGGTACTGGATGGCCAGCAGGACACCGAACATGGCCAGCACCATCCACAGCCACGGGCCCTTGAATATGCGCTTCACTTGGATCTTTCGCCAGGGGTGATCAGGAATATCGCGACGTTACATGGTCGCCACGAGCCTGTTGTCTTGGTCGAACAGGTCTGTCTCGCCATAGTGTTTCAGGCGGGGTGAAGCGCGGCACGTTCAGGAGTAGACGTGCGGCGCCAACGTACCGATGTCTCGGAGGTTGCGGTAGCGCTCCAGGTAGTCGAGTCCGTAACCGACGACGAACTCGTTGGGGATGTCCCAGCCGACATATTTCGGCTCCACGGGCATGCTCAACGCCTCAGGCTTGCGCAGCAGGGTGGCGATCTCAACGCTCGCCGGGCCGCGGCTGCCCAGGCTGTTGACCAGCCAGCTCAGGGTCAGGCCGGTGTCGATGATCTCGTCGACGATCAGCACGTGCCGACCCGTGATGTCGGTATCGAGGTCCTTGAGGATCCGCACCACACCGCTCGACTTGGTGCCCGAGCCGTAGGAGCTGATCGCCATCCAATCCATCTCGCAGTGCCGCGGCAGCGCTCGGGCCAGGTCGGCCATCACCATCACCGCTCCTCGCAGGACGCCGACCATGAGGAGGTCCTTGCCCTCGAAGTCCTCTGCGATCTGCTGGGCCATCTCGCCCAGCCGGGCCTGAATCTGGGCCTCGGTGAACAACACGTTGACCAGGTCCTGCTCCACGTCCGATACATCCATGGCGTGAAGCCTAAGCGCAGGTCGCCGTTTTCTCCCCAGGGGTCTCGGTGCCGTCAGCGGGTGGAAGGGCTCAGAGTGTCGGGGTGCGCTCGAAGACCAGCAGAGCCTCTCGGCGTACGCCGCGGAGGTGGCCGGGCAGGTCGATCCACTTCTGCCCCCGCCAGTCAGTGACCAGGGCATCCACCGCGAGCACGTGCTCGTAGAACAGCTCTCCCGCGGGACAACCGGCCCCGAGGGCAGCCGAGCGGATCACTCGCCGCCGCAGCGCGGGGTGCAGCCTGCCCAGCAGCGGGATCGAGAGCCCGTGGGGGCCACCGACCCGAGCCAGCGCCTCGTCGGCGAGCTGGTCGAGCAGTCCCATGTCGTCCCGGAGCTGGTCGGCAGTGCGGGCCAGCGTAGGCGCAATCCCGGGGCCGAGCTCATCCTCGAGCACTGGCAGCACCCGGCGGCGTACCCGTACGCGGGTATAGGCCGGGTCCTGGTTGTGCGGGTCGTTCCACACGTCGAGACCCTCGACCTGGCAGGCGGTGAGCGTGTCGTCACGGCGCACGTCGAGGAGGGGACGTGCGAACACGCCGTAACTGCGCCTCATACCGGCCAAGGAGCGTCCTCCCGAGCCTCGGGCCAGTCCGAGCAGCACCGTCTCGGCCTGATCGTCGAGGGTGTGGCCCAGGAGTACCAGCGAAGCCGCGAGCCGCTCGGCAACCTCCTCGAGCACGGCGTAGCGCGCCTGCCGGGCAGCGGCTTCGGGCCCGAGTCCGTCGGTCGAGACGGTGACCGTGGCGGTCAACGTCTCGTCCGCTCCGAGCGCGGCCATCTGCTCGACCAGCCGTTGGGCCACCTGTGCCGAACCCGGCTGAAGTCCGTGGTCGACGGTGACTCCTACGATCCGCAGCCCCTGCTTGTGCCCCTCGAAGACCGCAGCCGAAAGCAGTGCCAGGGAGTCGGCGCCGCCGCTGCAGGCGACCACGACGACGGCATCAGGGGTAAGTGGGGCGAGCACGACCCGCACCCCTCGGCGCACAGCCGCCAGCGACGGGTGCAGCATCTAGAGCACCCGCGTCATCCAGGCGTCCGGGTCACCGATCTCGACCTTGGACGGCAGATTCTCCGGACCGGCCCACACCGCGTTGAACTGCTCCATGCCCGCCTTGTCGATGACGTGGTGCACGAACGCGGCACCGTCGCGATATTGCGCCATCTTTGCGTCAAGTCCGAGCAGGCGGCGCAGTATCCGATCCAGCGTGCCTACCCCCTTGCGGCGGTTGTTGAACTGCTTGCGGATCGCCTCCACCGACGCGATGACGCTGGGACCTACGCCATCCATGACCACGTCGGCGTGGCCCTCGAGCAGCGACATCACGCCGGTGACCCGGTCGAGGATCTCGCGTTGTTCGGGGGTGCTCATGATGTCGATCAGGCTGCCCCCACCACTGGCACCTCCCCGCACGGCTGCGGAGACGCGCCGCACGATGTCGTCGGCCACCCGACTGGGCTCGATGCTGTCGGTCAGCGACATCATCTGGGCGAAGAGGTGGTCGCGCATCCACGGCACTGCCGTGAACTGCACCCGGTGAGTCTCCTCGTGCAGACACACCCAGAGCCGGAAGTCGGCAGGGTCGGCGAGGAGTTCTCGCTCGACGTGCACGATGTTGGGCGCGACCAGCAGCAGCCGACCCGAGGGGTCGAAGAACGGGTCGAACTGGCCGAGCACCTTGGAGCCGAGGAAGCCCAGGAGCAGGCCGATCTCGGCCCCGGTCACGCGCGAGCCGATGGCCAGCGAGAGACCGCTCGGTGTGCCCTTCTTCGCCGCGAGTTTGTCGATCATCGGCTCCAGGACCTTGGCGAACCCGTCGACGTTGGCCTGCACCCACCCTCGGCGGTCGACGACCAGCACCGGGGCGGTGTTCTCGGGCGCCCGTAGTCCGGTGAAGTCCCGGACCAGTGCGGTCGACCTGTTGGCGTCGGAGCGCAGTTCCTCGACCGCCGCGGCGGCATCCTCGGCGCTCACCTCGGGACCGTCGCCGGCCACCTTTGCGCCAATGGTCACGGCAAGGTCCCAGTCGACCAGTCCTGTCATGGACGCGACCCTAGCCGTGCACCCCTACATTCTGGCCTCTGTACCGTCCAGCCGGTACAGTTCCCGCATGTCGGCCTCATCTCCCCCGCTCTCCCCGCGTCGCCGTTGGGCTGCCCTGGCCGTGCTGGCCGGAGCAGTGCTGCTGTTGGCCATCGACGGAACCGTGCTCTACCTGGCCGTGCCATCGATGATCGAGGATCTGGAGCCCTCGGCAACCCAGGTGCTGTGGATCGGCGACATCTACTCCTTGGCGCTGGCGGGCCTGCTCGTCACGATGGGCAACCTGGCGGACCGGATAGGGCGCAAGCGACTGTTGCTGATCGGCACCACGGCGTTCGGCCTGGCGTCCGCACTGGCAGCCTTCGCACCGAGTGCCGAACTGTTGATCACGGCAAGGGCGCTGCTGGGGGTCGCGGGAGCCACGATCATGCCCTCCACGTTGTCCATGATCCGCAATGTATTTCCCGATGCGGCCGAACGCACGCGGGCCGTGGCGATCTGGTCCAGCGCCAGCGCGGGCGGTCTCGCGCTCGGACCCCTCGTAGGCGGGCTGTTGCTCGAGCGGTTCTGGTGGGGCTCGGTGTTCTTGATCAACGTGCCGGTCATGCTGGTACTGCTGGTCGCTGGCATCGTCCTGCTCCCCGAGTCACGCAACCCCGAACCCGGACGGTTCGATCTCGCGTCGGCCGCATTGTCGATGCTGATGATCGTGCCGCTCGTCTACTGCATCAAGAATGCCGTCTCTCACGGCGTCGACGTTGTGACGGTGACGACGGCGCTGGTCGGCGTCGTGGCGGGCTGGGTGTTCGTCCGGCGACAACTCCGCCTGAAGGATCCGCTTATCGACATCGAACTCTTCCGCAACCCCGCGTTCAGCGGTGCAGTGCTCGCGAACATGATCGCGATCTTCGCTCTCGTCGGCCTGCTCTTCTTCTTCTCCCAGTACCTCCAACTGGCTCGCGGTTTCGGGCCCCTCAAGGCCGGTCTGGCCGAGATGCCGGTCATGCTCGCCTCGATGGTGGTGGTCGTCGTGGTCGGGACCGCGATGGCCCGGCTCGGCCGCGGCCGAGCGATCGCGGCCGGTCTTGCGCTCACGGCCGCCGGGCTCGCGCTTGTCGCCGTGGCAGAGCGCGCGGACAGCTACGTCTGGCTCGCGCTGACCTTGATCCCTGTCGGTCTGGGCGTTGGCCTGGCCATGACGCTGACCACGGATGCGGTCATCACGGCCGTGCCTGCCCGCAAGGCAGGTGCCGCGTCGGCGATCTCCGAGACCGCCTACGAGTTGGGCGTCTCGCTCGGGATCGCCGTCCTCGGCTCGATCGTCGCTTTGTCCTACCGCTCCGCCCTGCCCGAGTTGAGCGCCCTGCCCGCAGAAGTCAGAGGTGCCGTCGAGGACTCCCTCGCCTCGGCCCTCAACGTCCTCGAACCGAGCTCTGCGCTGGCCGAGGCGGCCCGCGAGGCCTTCATCGCTGCCATGCAGACCACCTCCCTCGTTGCCGCCGCCATCACCGCGGTGGCGGCTCTCATCGCGTGGTGCACCATCCCTTCGGGGCAGCACTCACCCCTCGTCGAGATCAGCGAAGGAGAACCTCGTGGCTAGGCCCACCGGTCGTACCCCCGAGGAGACCCGCCGACTCATCCTGGACGCCGCGGCAACCATCTTCCGTGTCCAGGGCATCTCCGCGACCCTGCAGTCCGTGGCCGCAGAGGCTGGCGTGTCGAAGGGCGGACTGCTCTACCACTTCGCCACCAAGGAGGACCTGATCCGCACCCTCGGCGTCGATCTCTCCGACATCTTCCGCGAGAGCGTCGAGGAGCACCTCGACCCCGACGACACCGGGCCGGGAAGGCTGACCCGCGCCTACATCCACACCTGCCTCGACTTCCTCGAGGACGCCGACGTCGTGCTCGACCATGTGGTGCTGACCAGCCATCTCCAGACCGACCCGGAGGTCGCTGCTCATATCCGGGCCGAGGCACAACGCTGGCGCGAGGAGCTCAGCGCCGACGGTCTCCCGGCCGATGTCCTTGTCCTGGTCATCTCGGCCGCCGACGGCGCCAGCAGCGCCCCCATCTGGGCTGCCAACATCGACGCGGCGACGCGGGAAACGCTTCGCACCCTACTGATCAACATCACCCGTCACCCCGCACGGATCAGCGGCCTGTCGACCTAACGCACTCCACAGGCGCACGCAGCAAGCTCGCCCGCCAACCCGTCGAGAGCGGCCTCGACCTCGACCTCGATCGAGTTGGCCGTCCGGTCTGCGGCCAGGACGAAGACCATCGGCGTGCCATCTCGGCCAGTGACGAGACCGGCGAGCGAGCTGACCCCGGTCAGCGTGCCGGTCTTGGCTCGTACGTCGCCGAGTGCGGCGGTGTTCGCCGAGGTGAACCGGTTGGTCAGCGAGCCGGTGAAGCCCGCCACCGGCAGGCCGGTGATCAGCGAACGCAGATCCGGGCGGTCGGGGCTGGCTGCCACCTGGAGCACCTGAAGCATCGTCGAGGTCGAGATGCGGTTGAAGCGCGACAGCCCCGACCCGTCGTAGACCACGTCGGAACCGGTCTCGACACCGAGGGAGCGGAGCGTGGACAGCACCCC
>JARICB010000361.1 GCA_029264225.1 Nocardioides sp.
AACGAGACCGGGCTCCTCAGCTACACCACCTTCCGCGACGATCAGCACGAGCGGTTCGCGTCGGGCGGTCAGGTGGTCGAAGAGATGCGCGTACGGCTCTTCGACGACGCGGGTCACGACGTCACCGCGCGGGGTGGTCCCGGACAGGCCTCCTGCGCCGGACCAGCGACCTCGTGGGGGTACTTCAACGACCCGGACGCCAACGTCGGCCTGTTCACCGACGACGGCTGGATGCTCACCGGAGACATCTGCACCATTGACGAGCGTGGCTATCTGCGCGTGGTGGATCGCAAGTCCGACTTCATCATCCGGGGTGGAAAGAACATCTCCGCTGCCGCAGTCGAGGAGCAGGTCGGGACCCACCCGGCCGTTGCCATGATCGCCGCGATCCCGGCCGCTGACGAGGTCTTCGGTGAGCGGGTCTGCGCCGTGATCGTGCTCCGGGACGGAGCTCGGCTCACCGTTGAGGACCTGCAGCAGCACCTCGCGGCCAAGGGGGCCTCGAAGGACCTGTGGCCCGAACGACTGGTCTTCGTCGACGCACTGCCGCGAGCCTCGGGCGGCAAGGTCGCCAAGTCGGTGCTCAAGAAGCAGCTGAGTGAGCGCGGAGAGATCCCCAGGAGCAAGGAGCGGTGAGCGAGCAACAGGTGCCCGTTGCCCTGATCACCGGCGCCGCAGGAGGCATCGGAAGTGCGGTCGCACGAACCCTGCGTGACCAGGGCTACCGACTGGCCTGCACCGACCGAGACGCCGAGCAACTGGAGGCGTTGCACCACGATCTCGGCGGCGATGACTCGGTGATGACCGACCGGGTCGACCTCTGTGACCCCGACCGGACCCGGGTGCTCGTGGGGAACGTGATCGAACGCCTCGGGCGGCTGGACACGCTCGTGCTCGTGGCAGGGGTAGGTCAACTCGGGCGCACCGAGGAGCTCACCCTGGGGCAGTGGGACGAGGTGCTCGACATCAACCTGCGAGCCCCGTTCGTGCTGGCCCAGGCGGCGATGCCTGAGCTGATGAAGAGTCGCGGAAACATCGTCGCTGTGGCCTCGGTGGCTGCCCTGCAGGGTTGGGCCTACTCCGCGGCGTACTCCGCCTCGAAGGCAGGTCTGGTCGGGCTGATGCGTTCCCTCGCGGCTGAATACGGCAAGTCTGGGGTGCGGGTCAATGTCATTGCCCCGGGCGGCGTGGACACCGCCATGGCCACCGATCACCAGCCGACCGACCACCTTGACCCCGAGGTGCGCAAACGCTCGACCGGTCTCGAGGGACGCCGTGCGCAGCCGAGCGAGGTCGCCAGCGTGATCGCCTACCTCGCCTCGCCTGCGGCCAGTTTCGTCAACGGCACCGTGGTGCCGGTCGATGGTGGCGCCTTCGCGTGAGGCCTGCACCGACCGACCGTGCCCGGACCAACCAGAAGGAGACGTAGTGAAGACCGATCCCAGGCTCGCTGAGGAGTATCGGCGTCAGGGATGGTGGAGCCGGGAATCGGTGAGCGAGATGCTGCGACGTCGAGCGACCGCGCAGCCACACGGCATCGCCTACCTCGATAGTGAGCGGCAGTGGACGTGGGCCGAGTACGACGCCATGGCCGACGACATCGCCGCGCGGTTGGGTGGGTTGGGAGTCGAGCGGGGCGACCGGGTAGGTGTCTACCTGCCCGACGGGGTGCTCCAGCACGCCAGCTTTGTCGCGACTGAACGGGTCGGAGCCATCGCGGTGGGGGTGCCCGGCCGCGCCGATGACCGTGAGGTCACTAAGCTCCTCACCCGTAGCGGCGCCGGCGTTCTGTTGCTCTCCGGCGACGGGCTCGCGGGCGATCCGGTCCCGCAGGATGCTCACGCCGCGGTCTCGAAGTTGCGGGCTCTGGGTGCGCCCCTCGACCACCACGTGGTGCTTGGCAGTGACGGTGACCACGAGGCTCGCACGTGGCGCGAGGGGCGCGCCGTACCCGTAGCGCCGGTACCCCTTCCGACACCGACGTCCGGCCTGGCGCCCGACGACGTGTGGATGCTGAACTTCACCTCCGGGACGACCGGGTTGCCCAAGGCGGTCAAGCAGACGCAGAATCGCTGGTACTACTTGGCCGGCCAGGCTGGAAAGGCGGCACGGATCGACGAGAACGACCGCGTGCTGTGCGCGGTTCCGGGTCCCTATGGTTTCGGCATCTGGACCGGACACCTGCTTCCGCTCATGCATGGGATCCCGTGTTGCCTGACTCAGCGCTTCTCGGCGGAGGAAACGCTGCGGATGATCGAGCGCCACGGGGTGAGCGTGCTTGCCTGCGTCACTACCCAACTGGTGATGATGATGAGCAGCCCGCTGTTCGAGGAGGTGGACCTGTCCTCGCTGCGCGTGGTCTTCACCGGCGGTGAGAGGGTGCCGACGCCGCAGGCAACGAGGTGGGAGGAAGTCACCGGCTCCCGGGTGCTCCAGTTCTACGGCTCCAACGAGGCCGGCCCATTCTCCTGCACCAGCCTGGACGACGAGGACCAGACGCGGCTCACCACTGCGGGTCGGGTCGTCCCCGGTGTGACGTGGCGCCTGTTGGAGTCGAAGCAGGAGGAGGACGACCGTGGTCGAGTGAGCGTGGGTCAGGCGACCCTGCAAGGCCCTGGCGCCCACGCCGGCTACTGGGACGACGTCGACGGCAACAAGCAACTCTGGACCGATGACGGTTTTCTGATCCTGCCCGACGTGGTCGCCGTCGCCGCCGATGAAACCGTCCGGGTGGTGGGGCGCAAGTCCGACATCATCATCCGGGGCGGCAAGAACATCAGTGCGGCGGTGATCGAGCAGGGCATCGAGTCCCACCCCGCCGTGCGGGCG
>JARICB010000382.1 GCA_029264225.1 Nocardioides sp.
GGTCGAACGTGGACGCTACGGCGCGACGTGGGCAGGCGATCCGGCCCGGCGCGTCGCGGACCTCAAACTGGTGCGCGGCTGGCTCGACGAGGAGCGGCCCCCGGCCATGCTGCACCGTGCCGCACCGTGGGGGCCGGTGCCGATCTCCGGCATGCCGGTGGCGCTCACGCCGGCGGAGCGCACGGCCTACGTTGCCGAGTGGGGAGAGTTCTGTCGGGAGATGGACATCGCTCGACGCGGCCGCAACAGCGCCAAGGGTCGGGCCGCGCTGCTGCGTTTCCGACAGAAGGCCGGCCTGATCCGCGTCGAATCGACGGTCGACTGGATCGCCCAACAGGTGCAGGCGGAACGACAGGTCGCGTGCTCCGTCGAGTTCGTCGCGACAGCCGCCGACCCCATCGCCGATCGGCTGCGTGACTCCGGCATCGAGGTCGCCACCATCTACGGCACCGGCCGGTTCGACGCCGAGGAGGAGCGGCTCCGCTTCCAGACCGGGCAGGCGAAGGTCTGCGTCTTCACCGCGGTCGCCTCGATCAGCCTGCACGCCGGTGAGACCCTGACCGATGGTCGCCAGGCGAGCACCGAACCCCGGGTCGGTGTCTTCCACCAGGCCCGCTTCTCCGGCATCGCCGGACGGCAGGTGACCGGTCGCACCCACCGCGACCACCAGGTCTCGCCTTGGCACATCGCCTATGCAGAGGACACCGTCGAGGAGCAGGTCGGCAAGGTCATGGTGGAGCGCATCGCCGCCGCCTCCGACACGGTAGGCAGCGACACCACCGGCCTTATCGAACTCGCCCAACTCCTCGGGGCCGACTGGTTGCCGCCCACGATCCTGACGGAGGACGGCACCTGAGCGAGCGGCACGGCGGCCCCGATGCCCATCGCCGGCGCCGGTGACGACGGCCACCTCTCCCTCCAGTCTCCGTTGCATGCCCATCTCGCGAGTGTCCTCAGGGGCTGGCACTGACAGGGAAGTCCGTCCCACTGGGCGGAAGAGGCGGCGTTCCGCGGCCACCCGGCGGCGCATCCTTTCGTCATGGCTGTGGAGACCGATGGCGAGATGGTGCTGGCAAACGTGCGCGACCTGCTTCCCCGGATCCGCGAGCGTGCGGCCGAGGCCGAGGAACGCCGAGTAGTGCCGGAGGCGACCATCAAGGACCTCATCGGCGCCGGTGTGTTCGCCATGATGCAGCCGCGCCGCTACGGCGGCCTTGAATCCCACCCGGCCCGCTTCTACGAGGTCGTCCGGGAGCTGTCGGGAGCCTGCGGCTCCACCGGCTGGGTCGCCTCCGTCGTGGGAGTGCACCCGTGGCAGGTGGCGCTCTTCGCCGAGGCCGCCCAGGACGACGTCTGGGGGGAGTCGCCCGAGACGTTGGTGTCGTCCTCCTATGCCCCCATGGGTCGACTGACTCCCGCTAGCGACGACGACGGCTATCGCCTGACCGGCCGGTGGAGCTTCTCCTCGGGTTGCGACCACGCCGACTGGGCGCTGCTCGGCGGGCTCAGCACTGACAAGTTCGGCAAGCCCGAATTCGTCACCCTGCTGGTGCCCCGTGCCGACTTCACCGTCATCGACGTCTGGGATCCGGTCGGGCTGCGCGGCACCGGCAGCAACGACATCGTGGTCGAGGACGTCGTCGTCCCGGCGCACCGCGTGCTGCGCAACGCCGAACACGCGAAACTCTCCGGCCCCGGCCAGGCGGTCAACACCGGCCCGCTCTACAAGCTGCCGTTCGGAGCCGTCTTCACCACCACAATCACCTCACCGGTCGTCGGCACGGTCGGAGGCTGCCTGGAGACCTACGTCGAGGCGATGCGCCACCGCAACCGTGACAGCCTGGGTGGCGGCCGATTCGCCGAAGACCAGTTCGCCCAGGTCGCCCTGGCCCGCGCCGAGTCCGAGGTCGACGCCGCGATCCTCCAGCTCGACCGCAACATCAACGAGCTCTACGCGCACGCCGAAGCCGGGCGCGAGCTGCCGATGGAGCTGCGGTTGCGCACCCGCCGCGACCAGGTGCGCGCCACCGAGCGCGCCCTGGAAGCAGTCGACATCCTCTTCAAGACCGCCGGCGGCAACTCGCTGCGCCGTGGCAACCCGATCGAGCGGGCCTGGCGCGACGCCCACGCCGGGTCGGTCCATGTCGCCAACGACGTCGAACGGGCGCTGGCGATGTATGGCCGAGGCCGCTTCGGCTTCGAGGTCGAGGACAACCTGGTCTGAGTGGCTCGCCCGCCCGCCGGATCAGCCGGCGAGGTGGGCGACCGCCCGGGAGGCGAACACCATGCCGCTGCCGATCGGGATCCCGGGGCCGGGGTAGAACGTGCCCGTCCAGGAGGCGCTGGTGTTGCCTGCGGCGTACAACCCGGTGATGGGGGTGCCGTCGACGCGCAACACTCGGCTGTCCACGTCGGTCACGAGACCACCCTTGGTGCCGAGGTCGGCGAGCACGATCCGGGCAGCGATGTAGGGGGGCTGGTCGACCGGCACGAGCACCGGACGAGCGAAGTAGCGCGCGTATTCGTCGTCGCCACGGCCGAAGTCGTCGTCCTGGTCGGCTGCGGCGAAGCCGTTGAAGCGATCGATGGTCGCGGTCAGGGTCTCAGCCGGGATGTCGAGGAGCCCGGCCAGTTCCTCGATCGAGTCGGCCTGTACCCAGGTGCCGGCAGCCAAGTGCTCTGCAGCAGGCAGCGTCGGGATCACGAAGGCCGGGAACTGGCCCTCGGTGCGGTTGTCGAAGATGGCATAGGACGGCACCCGCGCGGGGTCGGCCTGCATCGCTCGGCCGAACTGGTCGTAGGGCAGCGACTCGTTGGCGTAACGCTGACCGGCCTGGTCGACCACCACGGAGCCGCGGAAGCCGACGGCGAAGGCGGAGCCGCCGTCGGGGGTGGCGACACCGGGCGCCCACCAACCCTGGTCCATGAGGTCGGTAGCGGCACCGAGCGCGATAGCCGCCTGAGCTGCGTCGCCCGTGGTGGAGTCGGTCGGAGCCATCGACCAGTCGGCAGTACCGGGAACGCCGTGCGTGGTGCGGGTGGCCTGGCTGCGCTCGAAGCCACCCGCGGCGAGGATCACGCCACGGCGGGCGCCGATCCTGACCCGGCCATCGGGCGTGCTGGCCACGACACCGATGACTCGACCGTCATCGTCGGTGACGAGTTCGTCGACCGAGTGCTCGGTGTGGACGGTGCCGTGCCCGGTGTTGTCCAGGGCCAGCAACAGTCGGCCGATCAGGGCCCGACCGGCGGAGAGCGGGCCGGGCGCGTGGCTCTTGCCGACCCGGTCGCGATCAACGGGCGGACGGACCAGAGCGGCCCGTTCACCCAGCTCCTCGACCGGAAGATCGACGGGGACGATCGATCGTCCCTGGGGGACCCGGCCCGGCAGGTCGAAGTAGTCGGGGAAGGCGCGCCAGACGAATTCGATCGCCGGGTCCTGCTCCAGTGCGGCGACCAAGTCTGGCGCCGTCGAGACGAATGCCTCCTGCTTGGCGAAATTCGCATCGCCAAGCAGGGCGTTCAGGTAGGTTCGCGCGGACTCGGAGGAGTCGCCGTTGCCGGCCCGCTGCTGCACGTCGGTGCCGGGAAGCCAACAGGCTGCGCCGGAATAGGCGGAGGTGCCACCGAGCAGCGGACTCCGCTCCAGGACCGCCACCGACAGGCCGGCGCGTGCTGCCTGCCAGGCGCCGGTCAAGGCCGCCGCACCGCTACCGACCACGACCACGTCATATTCCTGTGCCCACATATCTCCACCGAACAACGAGTAGTCGGGGTTACGCCACGGTTGGTCCCACTCACCGGTAACTTATGGCGGCCGGGGTCTTCACGGCGCAAGGATCAAGGCAAATCACCGGATCGGGGGTCCCCAGTGCCACGTATCGCTGAAGTGCGTGAACCAGCCGAGCCGACCTCGCCCGAGCAGCGCGCTCGTCGCCGCCGGATCCTGCGTGCCGCCGCCCAGCACGGTGCCGAAAAGGGTCTCGAGCGCATGCAGATGCATGATGTGGCCAAGGACGCCGGTGTCGCGATCGCCACCCTCTACCGCTACTTCCCGTCCAAGACCCATCTGTTCACCGCACTGATGGGCGCACAGGTCGAGCGTCTGGCCGAGGTGACGGTGATCGCCCCCGCGATCGGGGACCCGGCCGAGGGCGTCTGCAACCTGCTCAACACCGCGGCCCGTGAACTGCTGGCTCGACCGCTTCTGGCGCACGCCATGCTGCAAAGCAACAACGCCTCCGTCGCCCAGGCCGGCAGTGCCGTGACCGGCGTGTTCGCCGAGTTGATCCTGGAAATCATGGGAGTCGAGGAACCGAACGAGGAGCAGGCACGGGTGGTGCGCCTCCTCGAAGCTGCCTGGTACGGCATCCTGATCTCCGCCCTCAACCGCCACATCACGCCGGAGGAGGCCGAGGACGACACCCGTTTCGCCTGCCACCGACTGCTCAGCACCAGCTGAGCAGCCGCTTTGGGTATCAGGCCTTGACTGACGAGCGGATTACCTTGCCGGTGGCATTGCGGGGGAGTGCCCGGTCGGTGAAGCGCCAGTGGGTCGGCACCTTGTAGTAGGCGATCTCGCCGGCGACGTAGGCGGTCAGTTCCTGCTCGAGACGCTGCTCGTCGAGTGAGCCCGGGTCGGTCGGCACGATGACGACGGCGACTTCCTGGCCCAGGTCGGGGTGGTCGAGGCCCATCACCAGGCACTCCGCAACCGCCGGGTGTTCGGCCAGCACGGACTCGATCTCGGCGGGGTAGACGTTCTCACCGCCACGGATGATCAGGTCGGAACGGCGACTGGAGAGGCTGATCCTGCCGCGCTCGTCGAGGGTGCCGATGTCACCGGTGTGCAACCAGCGACCCCCACGGAACGCGTTGGAGGTGGCCGACTCGTTGTTCCAGTAGCCGAGCATGTTGTAGGCCGACCGGACGCAGACCTCGCCCTCGACCCCGGCAGGCACCGGCTGGTCGTCGGTGTCTCGGACCTCCATTTCAACACCCATGATCGGGTTGCCCAGGGTGCCGGGAGCCTCGGCCAGGTCGAGCGGCGAGGCGACTGCGACCGCCGTACACGACTCGGTAAGCCCATAGCTGTCGACCAGGGCCGATGCGAAGGGCAGCCCTGCGCGCAGGCGTTCCTTGAACGGAATCGAGGACGGTGCCGACGCGAGCGAGAAGGCTCGCAGCGACGAGGTGTCATAACCCGACAGATCGTGCTCCAGCAGGCGACTTGCCATGGTCGGCACGGCGCCCCAGTTGGTGACCTGCTCCGACTCGACCAGGCTCATCACCCGGTCGACATCGAAGGCGCCCTGGTGCAGCGCGATCTTGGAGCCGGTTGCCAGCCGCGGCACGGCCAGGTTGTGCAGCGAGGCGATGTGGAACAGCGGCAGCGCGAGCAGGTAGGAACGATCGCGCGGGTCGGTCGGGTCACCGAAGGCGCCCAGGATCGCGTCGTTGAGGCGGTGGTACTCCACCACCGAGCACAGGTTGCGGTGGCTGTGCACCGCTCCCTTGGGTCGCCCCGAGGTGCCGGAGGTGTAGAGGATGACCGCCGGGTCGTCCTCGGCGATGTCGGTGCTGGGCAGCGGCGCGTCCGGTTGGAGCGAGGCCAGGCGGGGCACGTCCTCCTCGATGCTCAGGACGGGTACGGCGACCTCGGCTGCGGCGAGCGCAGTGGCCCGGCGGGCGTCGGCGATGACCAGAACCGGCTGCGAGTGCTCCAGGCCGTAGGCCAGTTCGCGCGCAGACCACCAGGCGTTGAAACCGACACAGATCGCACCCACGGAGACGCTCGCCCAGAAGGCGATGATCCACTCGGGAGAGTTGGCGGCCGCGATCGCTACCCGGTCGCCCTTCTTCACGCCGTAGGTGGTGCGCAGTTCCTCGGCGAGCGAGGAGACCATCCGAGCGTGCTCAGCGAAGGTGATGCGGCGCTCGGAGGTGGCGATGTAGACACGGTCTCCGTGCTCTGCCGAGGCGGCCAGCAGTTCATGGAGGGCGCGGGCCCGGGATTCGAAGAGATAGGCCTCGCTGCCCAGAACTTCTCCACGCGTAAGTGGAAACGTGCCATCGGGGCCGGTCAGGGCGGCCACGATCTGCTGCGCAGCGCTACGCGGGTCGACAGTGCTGGTCATGAGTGAGGCTCCTCCGTGGCAGGGTCTACCACTGAAGTCTCTCGCGGCGGCGAAGGGGCGCATCGACAGCCGTTCCAGTCAGCGGGACCAGGGCTGGGCGCTTTCGGGGTCCCCATGATCATGTCCGAAACAGACAGCGAGCGAGAGGCACCACATGAGCGCGTTGAAGGGTCAGATCGCGATCGTTACCGGCGCCGGTCAGGGGATCGGGCAAGGCATTGCCCTGGCGCTGGCTACCGAGGGCGTCAACGTGGCAGTGCTGGGACGGACGGCCGAGAAGCTCGAGACCACCTGTGAACTGTTGCGCGAACGCGGCGTCCGGGCCGAGCCGTTCCTCGTCGAGGTCTCCGACCACGAAGCGATTCCCGGGGTCGTCGATCAGGTGGTCGGGGCGTTCGGCGGTGTCGACATCTTGGTGAACAACGCTTTCTCAGGCTCCTACGGGCCGTTGGTCGAGATGAGCGACCAGGATTTCCAGAAGGGTTTCCAGTCGGGACCGTTCGCTGCCTTCGCGTTCATGAAGGCCTGTCACCCGGTGATGAAGGCTCGTGGCGGTGGCAACATCGTCAACTTGGTCACCTCCGCGATGGTCCGCTGGGATCCGAGCACCTACGGCGCCTACGCGGCCTCCAAGCAGGCGCTGCGCTCACTCACCCGCACGGCGGCGGCCGAGTGGGGAGTCGACGGGATCCGGGCCAACAACATCGCTCCGCATGCACTGTCCCCGGGGTTGAAGTGGTGG
>JARICB010000386.1 GCA_029264225.1 Nocardioides sp.
CGTCGAACGACTCTGCGACCGGTTGGTCGTGCTCGCCAAGGGACGGGTCGTCGCCTCGGGAACGGTCGCGGATCTGCGCGAGAGCGGTGCGGTCCGCTATCGCCTCGTCCTCGGTGGCGATGCCGGCTGGCTGCGCGACCAGCGCGGCATCAGCGTGCTCGACCTCGACGGAAGCAACGCATTGTTCGAAATCAGTGAGGACGGCGCCGAGCAGGGCGTGATCGTCGAGGCGACCCGCCGTGGCTCCGTCTTCGAATTCGGCCGGGTTCGCCCGTCCCTCAGCGACATCTACCGGGAGGTGACGGTATGAGCACCGACACACGGCGACACACACCGGCCTGGCTGCTGGTGACTCGGCGCGAAGTCATGGCCAAGATCAGCGACAAGACCTTCTTGATCGGTACGGCGGTCATGGTCGCCCTGATCGCCGGCTTCCTCGGCTTCACCGGCTGGCAGGCCGAACGCACCCACGACTTCACTCTCGTCGCGACCGCCGACGCCGTCGACATGGCCGACGCCGTGGCCGAGAACGCGCCAGTGGCCGACGGCAAGGTCTCGGTCGAGGTCGACGAGGTGGCCACCGATGCAGCTGCGAAAGAGTCGTTGCTCGCCGGCGATGCGGATGCCTGGCTACGTCTGGGTGACGACGGCTGGGTGCTCACCTCCGAGTCGAGCGAGGACAGCTCACTGAGCAGCGTCGTTGAGACGGTCGTGCGCGGACAGGTGTTGGCCGAGAACGCCGCCGCTGTCGGGAGCACGGTCGCCGAGCTCGAGTCGGGCTCCTCGGTCACCACCTCGTTCCTGCGCGGCGATGCCGAGCGGGCGCAGGTGGCCGAGATCGTCGGCTTCGCCTTCGTCTTCATCTTCTACCTGGCAGCCCTGCTGTTCGGCATGCAACTGGCCAGCTCGGTGATCGAGGAGAAGCAGAGCCGGATCGTGGAGATCATTGCGGCCGCCATTCCGCTGCGACACCTGCTCGCGGGCAAGGTATTGGGCAATACGGTGTTGGCGCTGCTGCAAGTGGCGATCTACGTGGCGGTGGGTCTCGTGGGCATGTCGTTCACGCAGTACGCGTCCTATGTGCCGGGACTGTCCGGGCCGGTCGCCTGGTTCATCGGGTTCTTCGTCGCGGGCTTCATCGCGATGTCCTGCCTGTGGGCCGTGGCCGGTGCGCTGGCGTCGCGAGCCGAAGACCTGCAGGCCACCGCGACCCCGCTGACGATGGTGATCGTGGCGGTCTTCTTCGGCGGCATGCTCCTCGACGGTCGGGCCCAGGTGATCGGCTCCTTCGTCCCGCCGTTGTCGGCGGTGCTGATGCCCAAACGGATCCTGCTGGGCGGCGTCGGTTGGTGGGAGCCGTTGATTGCTTTAGGCCTGCTCGCAGCCTTTGCCTTCGTCACTGTGTGGTTCGGTGAGCGCCTCTACCGGAGGGCTCTTATGCAGACGGGCGGAAAGGTCTCCATGCGGGAGGCCTGGTCTGCTGCCGAGTGAGTGTGGTGCCTCGCGATAGCCTTGGCCCAGTGACGTCGACGAGAAGCCGGTTGGCGGGGGAGATCTGGCGATACGCCGCCGTCGGTCTCGGCGCCACGACCGTGGCCGTGTTCCTGTTCAACCTGCTGGTCCACGGCTTCAACATCGCCAACTTCGCGCCGCTGCGGGACTACCCGATCTTCGGCTACGTGATCGCCAACCTGGTGGGCGCCGTGATCAGTTATCGCGGCACCCGGTCCTGGGCCTTCCGACACCGCGACACCCGCTTCGCCGACGGCGGGCGGACGGCGTTCGTCGTCATCAGCGTCGTCACCATGGCACTCCCCATGGCCTGCCTGTGGATCAGTCGCCACGGTCTCGGCCTGGACGACCCGGTGTCCGACAACATCTCTGCCAACGTGATCGGCCTGGCGCTGGGCAACGCCGCACGCTTCGTGCTGACGCGCCAATACGTCTTCGGCCTCAAACCCGACCTGGTCGACGGCGACGTCGCGCGCACCGGCCCGTAGTGCCTGTGGATTATGGTTCGACCCTGACCAAACGCAGTGACGCGGAGGTGTCGTGATGTCGGTAGTGATCGGATTCATCCCTGACGAATACGGCGAAGCCGCGCTGGTGGCCGGATTCGATGAGGCCAGACGCCGCGCGACCGGCGTCGTCGTGGTCAACAACACCCGCAGCGCCGGCCATGTCGACCGCCGCACCCTCGGTGCCGACTCCACGGTGGGTCTCGAGCAGCGACTTCTCGAGAGCGGACTGCCGCACGAACTGCGTCATACCGTGGGCCTCGACATCGCCGACGAGATCCTCGCCATCGCCGAGGAGGTCGCTGCAGACGCCATCGTGATCGGAGTCCGGCGGCGGACGCCGGTCGGAAAGCTGATCATGGGCAGCGTCGCTCAACGCGTCATCATCGACGCCGAATGCCCCGTGATCGCAGTCAAGCCCGACTGACGTCCTGCCACAGGGTGGTCCACTCGTGGCCGAGATCGGCCACCAGGTCGCGTATCAGGGGCAGGCTTACCCCGACGACGTTGTGGTGGTCGCCCTCGATCCGGGTAACGAATGCCCCACCGAGGCCATCCACGGTGAAGGCGCCGGCCACGTGCAGCGGCTCACCTGTCGCGACGTACGCCGCAATCTCGGCGTCGCTGACGTCGGCGAAGTGCACCGTGGTGCTGGCCGTGGCACTCACGACCCGGCCGGTCGAGGGGTCGCTGAGGCAGTGACCGGTCCGGAGAACGCCCGATCGACCGCGCATCGAGCGCCACCGCGCGGCCGCCTCCGCGGCGTCGACCGGCTTGCCATGGGCCTCGCCATCCAACTCGAGCACCGAGTCGCAGCCCAGAACGAGGGAGTCGGCCGGCAGGTCGTCTCGTGCTGCCACGGCGCCGCACTTGAGTTCGGCCAACGCCTCGGCCAGCGCCGCCGGGGGCAGGTTGTCCAGCTGCGACTCGTCGACCCCGCTGACGATCACGGTCGGCTCGATGCCTGCGCTGCGCAGTGTCGACAAACGGGCAGGGGACGCGGAGGCGAGGACGAGGTGCACCGGATCACGGTACGGCGCCCCGACTCGCGGGTGCCGAGGGTGTGGGTGATCCCGGTCAACCAATGACTGGGATCGCCCACACCCCCGCTTGTCCACAGGTTCGTCTCCGTAGGTGTGGGTCTGGCCCGCGATGAGCAGGCTCCCCGGTATGCCACTGACCCGCGATTCCGACCTCGACCGGGCGGCGCTCGCCGCGGTGCTGGCTCGTCAGTCGGGTGTGGTGTCGCGGCGACAGGTCTTCGAGTGC
>JARICB010000107.1 GCA_029264225.1 Nocardioides sp.
GCCATCCTCGCCACCTGCGACGACTTTCGCAGCGCGCAGGAGATCCACGACCTGTTGCGCCGCAGCGGAGAAACAGTCGGCCTGGCCACCGTCTACCGCACGCTCCAGCGACTCACCGAGTCCTCCGAGGTCGATGTGCTCCGCACCGAGGAGGGCGAAGCCATCTACCGCCGGTGCTCGGAGACCCACCACCATCACCTGGTCTGCCGCACCTGTGGCGCCACCGTCGAGGTCGAGGGACCCGAGGTCGAGCGCTGGGCCAGTGCCGTCGCGTCCGAGCACGGCTATCAGAACATCAGCCACAGTCTGGAGATCTTCGGCACCTGCCCCGCCTGCCCGTGAGGCGAGCGCTCAGAAGTTGGGCGGCGCCCCGCCGTAGCGCCGGTCCCGACCGGCGTAGGTCTCGATCGCCCGCCACAGGTCGCGCCGATCAACGTCGGGCCACAGCACGTCGGAGAAGACGAACTCGCTGTACGCCGCCTGCCACAGCATGAAGTTGGAGAGCCGCTGCTCACCCGACGTACGCCAGATCAGGTCGGCCTCGGACAGGTCGGGAACGTAGAGGTGGCGAGCGATGGTGCGCTCGTCGATCTTGTCTGCGCGGATCTTGCCGGCGGCCACGTCGCGGGCCACTCCCCGCACCGCGTCGACCAGCTCGGAGCGACCGCCGTAGTTGACGCACATCGTCAAGGTGAAGACGTCGTTGTCCTTGGTCAGTTCCTCGGCGATCTGGAGTTCGTTGATCACCGACTTCCACAGCCGTGGGGCCCGTCCGGCCCACTTCACGCGCACCCCGAGCTCGTGCATCTCGTCGCGCCGACGCCGGATGACATCGCGGTTGAAGCCCATCAGGAATCGGACCTCGTCGGGCGAACGCGACCAGTTCTCGGTCGAGAATGCATAGGCCGAGACCGCCTTCACGCCGATCTCGATGGCACCTTCGACCACGTCGAAGAGTGAGGTCTCACCCTGCTCGTGTCCCGCTGTGCGCGGCAGCCCACGTTCCTTGGCCCAGCGTCCGTTGCCGTCCATCACGATCGCCACGTGCCGTGGCACCAGGTCGGCAGGTACGCCGGGAGGCGTGGCACCGCTGGGGTGCGGGGTGGGTTGACGCACTGGTCGATTCACAGACCGAACCCTAGTCAGCGTTCGACGTAGGCCATCGAGCGCAGGCCGCGTTCGAGGTGCCAGGCGAGATACGCCGCGACCAGGGTGCTGGCCTCGCGCAGGTGACGTGGATCGGCGGCGTGCACGACCGGCCAGTCGCCGGTCAGCAGCGCCGCGAGGAGCCGCACGGTCTCGACCGCGGGGGTGGCCGAGCCGGGAACCTTGCACATCGTGCAGAGCACTCCGCCGGCTGCGGGGTTGAAGTAACGGTGCGGCCCCTCGACCCCACAGCGGGTGCAGTGGTCGAAGGAGGGGGCGTAGCCGGCCACGGCCAGCGATCGCAACAGATAGGAGTCGAGCACCTGGTTGCCCGGATGCTCGCCAGCGGCCATCGCCCGGAGGCCTCCGACGAGGAGCAGGAAGTGTTGGACCGAAGGCTCCTTCTCCTCGGTCACCAAGCGTTCGGCGGTTTCGAGCATGGCGGTGCCGGCGGTGTAACGCTCGTAGTCGAGACCGAGCCGGGAGTGGAAGGAGTCGAGCGTCTCGGCCTGGGTAATGGTGTCGAGGCTGCGGCCCTCGGCGAGTTGAAGGTCGACGTGGGTGAACGGCTCGAGCCGCGAGCCCCAGCGCGATGTCGTACGACGTACGCCCTTGGCGACCGCGCGCACCCGACCGTGCTGGCGGGTCAGGAGGGTAATGATCCGGTCTGCTTCACCCAGCTTGTGGGTGCGCAGCACGATCGCCTCGTCGCGGTAGAGGGGCACGCTGCCATTGTCCCCCACCCCTTGCCTGGTCAGTCCACCAACTCGGCGTCCAGCACTGCGTGTCGGCACTTCCGCTACAGACAGGCGCTCTGCTATAACACGTTCTAGTGTGACGACCGTCACCCCCTGTTCGAGGAGCCCCCATGCCCCAAACTCCGCTCACCCGCCGCTCCGTGCTTGCCACAGGCGCCATCGGCTCGGCCGCTGTCCTGCTGTCGCCCAAAGCCGGCGCCAGCGCCGCTCCCGCCGCCGCACCGGCCGTGATCGCCAACGGCGCCCACGTCGGCGCCCTGGTGGTGGGAAGCGGCTACGGCGGCGCCGTGGCCGCACTGCGACTGACCCAGGCCGGCATCTCCACCCATCTGATCGAGATGGGTCGCGACTGGGGCACCGGCAACGGCACCTTCACCCCCTCGGCCCGCGAACCCGACAAGCGCTCCACCTGGTTCCGCACCCGCAGCGACCAGCCGGTCAACCACTTCATGGGCGCCGACATCAACCGCGACATCCCGCTCTACGCCGGTGTGCTGGCCTCCGAGAGATTCGCCGCGATGCGCATCTACCAGGGCCGCGGCGTCGGCGGCGGATCACTGGTCAACGGCGGCATGGCTGTCACCCCGACCCAGGCCTTCTTCCAGGAGATGCTGCCCAGCGTCAACCAGGCATCGATGTACAACACCTACTTCCCGCGGGCTCGCGCAGCCCTCGGCGTGAGCTCGGTCGACCCCGCCTGGATGGAGTCCTCACCTTGGTACAAGTTCGCTCGGGTCGGCCGCAAGCAGGCGAACCGCTCGGGCTTTTCGACCACGGTCGTACCGAACGTCTACGACTGGAACTACATGAAGCAGGAGCAGGCTGGCACCGTCACCAAGTCAGCCCTGGCCGGACAGGTCATCTACGGCAACGACAACGGCAAGCGGTCGCTCGACAAGACCTACCTGGCCCAGGCGAAGGCCACTGGTCGCCTGGTGGTCTCGCCGTTGCATGAGGTCACGTCCTTGGTGCCGTTCGGCAGCGGCTACAAGGTCACCATCCGCCAGATCACCGACACCGGCACCGTCGTGGCGATCAAGACGGTGACGGCCGACAAGGTCTTCATCGCTGCCGGCAGTGTCGGCACCAGCAAGCTGCTGGTGCGTCAGCGGGCCCTCGGCAACCTGCCGAACCTGGCCGCCGAGGTCGGCTCCGGGTGGGGCAACAACGGCAATGTGATGGTGGGCCGGGCCAACCACATGTGGGACGCCACCGGCGCCAACCAGTCGACGATTCCCTCTCTGGGGATCGACAACTGGAATGACGCGGGTGGTCGCAGCTTTATCGAGGTTGCCCCGATCCCGACCGGAATCGAGACCTACATCCAGCTCTATCTGGCGATCACTGCCAACGCCAACCGGGCTGCCTTCACCTACGACACCGCCACCGACGGGGTCAACCTGTCGTGGCAGCCGTCGTGGTCCGAGCCCTCCATCAATGCGGCCAAGCGGGTGCTGGACAAGATCAACTCGAAGGAGGGGACCATGTATCGCACCGACCTGTTCGGCAGCACCAAGACGTGGGGCGACGACTTCACCTACCACCCGCTGGGTGGCTGTCTGCTCGACGTCGCCACCGACAACGTCGGTCGACTGCACGGCCACCCGGGCCTCTATGTCATGGATGGCGCACTGATCCCCGGGTGCACGTCGGTGAACCCGTTCCTGACCATCACCGCCCTGGCCGAGCGCAACATCGAGGCCATCATCGGCGCCGACTTCGCCTGAGCCGCTCTACCGCGCCCTCAGGCGCGGTTCACCGCACTGGTGACCGCCCTGAGGGACGCGGTGACGATGTTGGCGTCGAGTCCGATGCCCCACAGCACCTTGTCGCCGACCGCACATTCGACGTAGGCCGCAGCGATCGCGTCGCCGCCGGAACTGAGGGCGTGCTCGTGATAATCGAGGACTCGCACGTCGAAACTACTGCCGTCGGGGCGGGGCAGGTCGTTGATGGCGCTGACGAAGGCGGCGATCGGACCGTTGCCCTCACCGGTCAGTGAGGTCAGCTCGCCGTCGACGTAGACATCCACCTCGAGCTGGTCCTTCTCCCCCGCACTGCTCGAGGTGTGCACCGCGTGGAGCTTCAGCGGAGCGTGGGTATCGAGGTATTCGGCCGCGAAGGTCGCCCAGATCTGTTCGGGACTGACCTCGCCGCCCTCGGCGTCGGTGTGCGCCTGGATGACCCGGGAGAACTCGATCTGCGCTCGACGGGGCAGGTCCAGCTTGTGGTCGTTCTTGAGGATGTAGGCCACGCCGCCCTTGCCGGACTGGCTGTTGACCCGGATCACGGCCTCGTAGGAACGGCCGACATCCTTGGGGTCGATGGGCAGGTAGGGCACCGCCCACGGCTGCTCGTCCACGGACACGCCCGCGCTCGCCGCGTCGTGTGCGAGGGCCTCGAAGCCCTTCTTGATTGCGTCCTGATGGGAGCCGGAGAAGGCGGTGTAGACGAGGTCGCCACCGTAGGGGTGCCGCTCGGCGACCGGCAGTTGGTTGCAGTACTCCACCGTGCGACGCACGTCGTCGATGTCGGAGAAGTCGATCTGCGGGTCGATGCCCTGGGTGAACAGGTTGAGCCCCAGCGTCACCAGGCAGACGTTGCCGGTGCGCTCGCCGTTGCCGAACAGGCAGCCTTCGATCCGGTCGGCTCCGGCCAGGTAGCCGAGCTCGGCCGCCGCGACCGCCGTACCGCGGTCGTTGTGCGGGTGCAGGGAGATGACGACGTGCTCGCGGTGGTGCAGGTGCCGGCTCATCCACTCGATGGAGTCGGCATAGACGTTGGGGGTGGCCATCTCGACGGTGGCGGGCAGGTTGATGATGACCGGCTTCTCGGCGCTCGGCTCCCAGACGTCGAGCACGGCGTTGCAGACGCGGACGGCGAACTCGAGCTCGGTGCCGGTGTAGGACTCCGGCGAGTATTCGTAGAAGATGTCGGTACCTGGAATCAGTTCCTCGAACTTCTTGCAGGTGTGCGCTCCACGCACCGCGATGTCGAGGATGCCGTCCTCGTCGTGACCGAAGACCACGCGACGCTGGAGCGTCGAGGTGGAGTTGTAGAGGTGCACGATCGCCTGCTTGGCTCCGCGCAGGGACTCATAGGTGCGCTCGATCAGCTCCTCGCGGGCCTGGGTCAGCACCTGGATGACGACGTCGTCGGGGATCAGGTCTTCCTCGATCAGCATCCGCACGAAGTCGAAGTCGGTCTGGCTGGCCGCCGGGAAGCCGACCTCGATCTCC
>JARICB010000035.1 GCA_029264225.1 Nocardioides sp.
ACCTCGCCGAGCAGTGCGCACTCGAGCAGGGTTGCCGAGAGGCGGGTGGTGCGGGGGAGTAGGGCCCGGACCCGGTCGTCGTAGTCGGGGGTCTCGAGGCCGGCGGCGCGGTGCATGGCCAGCCAGCCACACACGACATCGTCGCCGAGCGGGGTCAGGCCACTGCCACGACCGATCAGCTTCTCCGGCTCGCTCGGGGTGAGCGCCAGTTCCCCACACACGACCGGGACGACCGCCGCGAGGCGGGCGGCAGGACCGAGTCGGGGGACACCGACCTCGACGACGCGGCGCACCGGGAGGGCGAGTCCGTCGAGGTGGATCACGCCCGAGCGGACGGCAGCGACGTCTCCGCTCAGTGGTGCGATGGTCGGGCTCGCCAGGCGCAGCCCACACGGCACGGCCGTGGCCGAGGAGCCGAGAATGCCGATGCAGCCGAGCCCCGGCACGTCCAGGTAGACGGCATGAGTGCCCCGGTGCAACACCTGGGGCGTGGAGTCGGGGAGGGTGGCGATCACCTCACGCAGCCTGGGCGAGGCACTTACGGGTAGTTCGGCCATCATGCTGATTCACGCTAGGCGGGGACGCTACGGTTTGCGATGTGAGGTTATGCCAACGATCGCGTAAAAGAGGTGCAAGTCTTGTCAGGCCGTGACCAGTCCGAGGTCGATCCGGGTATCGCCAGTGCTCTGAGTCAGGCCCTGAGCCGGCTCGTGGTCGAAGGGGGCGACCTGCAGCGGGTGGTGGAGGAGGTGGGCGGACTGCTGGGCGCCGGTGTGCTGGTCACCTCGAGTGATGGCCGGGTGCGTGCCCGCACCGTCACGCCGGGCGTCGACGAGGTGCTCCAGGCCGGCGACTGGATCGATGAGAGTGGCCGATTCCGGGTCGAGCGCGCGGCTGCGGCCCCTGGTCGACTTGCGAAGGGCGAGGTGCGGATGATGCGCGTCGCGAGCGACGGTGTCGACCTCGCCCGACTGGTGGCCTGCCGCTCGGACCGGGTCTTCACCGCGCAGGAGATCGAGGCCCTCGACCTGCCTGCCGCCATCGCCGCGCTGCTGTTGACGCGTGAGGACGCCGTCACCGGAGTCGAGAACAAATACCAGGCTGACTTCCTGCGCGACCTGTTGTTGGGTCGACCGGGGCACGAGGCCTACGTCGAGGAGCACCTGACGGCTTTCGGCTGGGACCTGACCCGTCCCGCCTTCGTGGTGTGTGCGGAGATCGACTCGGAAGGTCCCGATGAGGAGGCCGCCTCCAACCAGCAGCACCGAGAGTGGCAGGAGCGCTTTGCCCGGGCTTGGCGGCAGGTGGTGCGCGAGTTGGCGCCCGAGAGTCCACTTGCCGACGTGTCCTCCGAGGTGGTGTGCCTGCTGCCGACCGGTGAGGGGAGGGACCCCCATCAGGTCGTACGCCGGGTGGTGTCGGCCGTGGCCGGTGACAAGGGCGGTGGGCGGCGTTCGTTCACCGTCGGTGTCGGTCGCGAGTCGAGGTCGTTGACCGACCTGCCGGGGGCCTACGCGCAGGCCCGCCGCTCGGTCGAGATCGGCCG
Source organism: Nocardioides sp. (assembly GCA_029264225.1). Taxonomy (GTDB): domain Bacteria; phylum Actinomycetota; class Actinomycetes; order Propionibacteriales; family Nocardioidaceae; genus Nocardioides. The sequence goes on from JARICB010000035.1 coordinate 1,547, forward strand.
GCGGCTCAGTGGCCGCGGCTCCACGACCTTCTTCGACGAGCTCGGCGTGCATCGGTTGATCGCGCTGGTGCCCGACCCGGCCGAGCTCCAGGCCTTCGCTACCGACGTCCTCGGTCCGCTTGCCTCCTCGACCACGGAGGCGATCGATCTGCGCGCGACGCTGCAGGTGCTGCTCGACACCAACTTCAATGTCGCCGAAGCGGCACGGTCACAGTTCTTCCACTACAACACGATGCGCTACCGGGTCGGAAAGCTCGAACGGCTACTCGGCCCGTTGTCCAGCGACCCGCATCTGCGCCTCGACGCCGCACTGGCGCTGCGGGTGCTCGACCTCAAGCCCTGACCGGCCAGGAAGCGGCGCGCGCCAACCTCTGCCACCGATCGCGGGGTTCCTTCGGCACTTCTCGCCCATGAGGGCGTGTGATGTGGCGCACTACGTTGTGGGCTCTCGGACTCATGCGTGCACTGAGCGAGTCAATCTGGAGGGTCAAAAATGTCGATGTTCAAGTGGGAAGAGGTCGACCCGGCTCCGGGCGTGGCCGTAGGGCCGCTCCAGCGCCTGAGTTGGGGCAAGACCATCGGGCTCGGCGCCCAGCACGTGGTGGCGATGTTCGGGGCGACCTTCGTCTTCCCGATCGTCATGGGGTTGGACCCCAACCTGGCCATTCTGTTCTCCGGTATCTGCACCATCCTGTTCCTGCTCGTCGTCAAGAACCGGATTCCCAGCTATCTGGGCACCAGCGGCTCGTTCGTGTCCGGTGTCCTCGCGATCCGTGCTCAGGGCGGTGACTCCGCTGACGTGACCGGGTCGATCATGGTGGCCGGTCTCGTACTGGCCCTGGTCGGTCTGCTCGTCCACTTCGCCGGCGCCCAGATGCTCAAGAAGCTCCTGCCCCCTGCCGTCACCGGCGCCGTCGTCATGCTGATCGGCTTCAACCTGGCGCCGGTCGTGGCCAACATCTACTGGCCCCAGGACCAGTGGATCGCCCTGGCCACCGCCACCTTCGTCGTGGTGGCAGCGGTTCGGTTCCCGGGTTTCTGGGCGCGGATCTCCATCTTCCTCGGCCTCCTGTTCGGCTACGCCATCTCGTTCGGCGCCGACCTGGTCTTCGGCCAGATCACCTCGCCCACCGGTGGCGGCGAGGTCACGACCCACGATCGGATCAACCTCTCCGGGCTCGCTGACGCTGCCTGGTTCGGTCTGCCCAGCGGCGACCTGGCCGACGGCGTCTCCAAGGTGCACGCTCCTAGCGTCTCGCTCACCTTCATCCTGCTGGTCATCCCTGCGGTGATCGCCCTGATCGCCGAGAACACCGGCCACGTGCGTGCGGTGGCCGAGATGACCGGCGACGACCTCGACCCCTACATGGGCCGCGCCCTCGGAGCCGACGGCATCGCCACGGCCCTGGCCAGCAGCGTCGGCGCCTCGCCGACCACGACGTACGCCGAGAACATCGGTGTCATGTCGGCGACGAAGGTCTACTCGACGGCCGCCTACTACGTCGCGGCCGTGGTGGCCATCATCCTGGGTCTCTGCCCGAAGTTCGGCGTGATCATCAACGCGATCCCCGGTGGCGTGCTCGGCGGCATTACCGTCGTGCTCTACGGCATGATCGGGCTCATCGGCGCGAAGATCTGGGTGGACAACCGGATCGACTTCGGTAGCCCCATCAACATGGTCCCGTTGGCGGCCGGCCTTATTGCCGGTATCGGTAACGTGACACTCACCGTCGGCGAGAACTTCGAGCTCAGCGGCATCGCCCTGGGCACGCTGATGGTCATCGTCCTGTACCACCTGGTCAACTTCCGCCGGCCCGCAGACAGCGGGGCCATTGAAGTGACCAAGGCGTTGTAGTACCCGCACGTTCCTGAAGGAGGACCGTGAAACCCGCTTCATTCGGCTATGTACGACCGGCCACCCTCGCCGAGGCGCTTACCGCCCTCGCCGAAGAGCCCGAGGCGAAGGTGCTCGCGGGGGGTCAGAGTCTGATCCCGATGCTGAACATGCGGCTTGCGGCCATGTCGACCTTGGTCGACATCAACGCCCTGCCGGACCTCGGTCACGTCCACGTGGACGCGGCCGGGGTCCGGGTAGGGGCCCTGGCCCGGCACGCCGAGGTGCTCGCGTCGTCGCAGGCAGCCACAAGTCAGCCGTTGCTGGCCCTGGCCCTGGCCAACGTGGCCCACCCGACGATCCGCAACCGCGGCACCACTGTCGGCTCCATCGTGCACGCCGACTCTGCAGGCGAGATGCCTATGGTGCTCGCGCTGCTCGACGGATCGCTCGACGTGGCCTCGCTACGCGGTCGCCGCACGATCGCCGCTTCTGAGCTCTTCGTCGGGCTTCTGGAGTCCACTCTGGCTGCCGACGAGATCGCCGTCGAGGCGTTCTTCCCGGCGCTGCCCCCGGGTTCCGGCGTGGCATTCGAGGAGATTGCCCGCCGTCACGGCGACTACGCCCTGGTAGGTGTGGCCGCCTCCGTGACGTGTGAGGGCGATCGAGTCACCAGTGCGCGAATGGGCTACCTCTCGGTCAGTGATGTTCCGGTCATCGTCGACGTGAGCCATGCCCTCGACGATCCCGCGACGGCAGCCCTGGAGATGCTCGATCCCGAAGACGACATCCATGCGAGCGCCGAATATCGCGCCCAGTTGGTGAGGGTGCTCACCACCAGGGTGCTGGCGTCGGCGATCGACATGGCGCGCACGAGGAAGGCAACATGAGCGAAAAGATGCACGACGTCCAACTCCAGGTCAACG
>JARICB010000054.1 GCA_029264225.1 Nocardioides sp.
CCTTCACCACGTCGATGTGCTGGATGCGGATGATCGAGAGTGAGTCGTAGTCGCCGACCAGCACCACGTGGTGCTCGTCGACCGTGCTGACCATGCCGTGCAGCCATTGTCCCGTGACGAGCAGTTGGACGGCCACATCGGCGTCCTTGGCGCGGGCAAGTGCTGTCTCGATGGAAATGATTGCTGAGTTGATCGTTGCCATGGTGTTCCCCCCGGAACTCAAGCAGCCCGGAACCGGGCTCCCTTCACCCTAGGCACCGCGGAGTCGTGGCGGATGGACCGATCGTGTCGGTTCCGATGGTCAGTTCGGGCCAGGGGAACCATCCGTGACCTGGCTCTTTCGGGGGGTGTCTCAGTCGAACACGTCGACGTGCACGTGGTCGCGGTGCTCCAGGATCGCGCGGTCGCCGCGCGAGGACGATGGCACCTCGTAGCGGCTCCAGCCGTCACCTGAGCGTGAGCCGGCGCGCCAGATCCGGTTGTCGAAGATGATGGTGCTGATCGAGAGTCGGTGCGCCTGGGCCATCAGGTAGGAGGCGATCGCCCAGCCGCGCTTGCGGTTGTCGGGGTTGATCGGGCGTACGAAGATGTCGATCGCGCGCCCCTCGTAGTGGGCCGAACGGGTCATGTGGCCGGTGGAGACACCGCCGGGCTGGAAGCCACCGAGCGAGACGTTTCCGAACCTCGACTCGAGGTCGCTGCGCACCACCGACGCCCGTTCGACCAGGCCGGAGTCGTCGAGCCGATCGCTGGCTCCCTCGACGTTGTCGCTCGTCTCGCACCAGAAGGAGCGCGGGCTGTTGCCGGTCAGGGCCGACGCGATGGCCCGGGCGTCCGCCTCGTGGTCGGCGTAGGCGTCGGGAAAGGCCGAGCGCTGCACCCGCTGGGCCGCCTGGGTGATCTCCATCCCCTCGTAGCCGTCGATGGTGACCAGTTCGTCGTAGAAGGCGTGGGTGGAGTAGACGGGGTCGCGGATCTGCTCGACGGTGCCCCACCCTTGCGAAGGGCGCTGTTGGAAGAGGCCGAGCGAGTCGCGGTCGCCGTAGTCGATGTTGCGGATCGCCGACTCCTGGTACGCCGTGGCGAGGGCGATGCTCGCCGCGCGGGCGGGCAGCCCGCGCTCGATCGAGATGGCCGTGATCAGGGCAGCGTTCTCGGCCTGCTCCTGGCTCAGCTTCACGATGCGTCCATCGACCCGCACGGTGCACCCCGACGGGTCGGGGAGCGGGCCGATGCCGCGGTCGACCATGACCTTGACGCCGACGAAGACCAACGTAGCCGCCAGCACGACAACCACGCCCTGGCCCAGCCGAGTCAGGCGGGTACCGCCCGGTCGGACCTGTCTACCCATGGGTCACTCGTTGGAGTGAAGCGCTGCGTTGAGGGCGATGCCCTCGCCCTGCCACGGCACGGCCTCGATGGCGCCACTGACCGAGTTGCGCCGCAGCAGCACGTTGCTGGCGCCGGAAAGTTCGAGCGCCTTGACGACGCGCCCGTCTTCGTGCGGCAGCGTGACCTTGGTGCCGGCAGTCACATAGCAGCCGGCCTCGACCACGCAGTCGTCGCCGAGCGAGATGCCGATGCCGGCGTTGGCGCCCAACAGGCAACGTTCGCCGATGGCGATGGTCTCCTTGCCGCCGCCCGACAGGGTGCCCATGATGGACGCGCCGCCACCGATGTCGGAGCCGTCGCCGACGAGCACGCCGGCCGAGATGCGGCCCTCCACCATCGACGTGCCGAGAGTGCCGGCGTTGAAGTTGACGAAGCCCTCATGCATGACGGTGGTGCCGCTGGCGAGGTGGGCTCCGAGCCGCACCCGGTCCGCGTCGGCGATCCGGACCCCACTGGGGATGACGTAGTCGACCAGCCGCGGGAACTTGTCGATGCCGTGGACGGTGACGTGCTGCCCAGCGGCCTTGAGGCGCGCTCGGGTCAGTTCGAAGCCTTCCACGGCGCACGGGCCGGCGCTGGTCCACACCACGTTGGTCAGCAGCCCGAAGACACCGTCCATGGAGATGTCGTGCGGCTTGACCAGTCGGGTCGAGAGCAGGTGCAGGCGCAGCCAGACCTCGGCGGTGTCGACCGGCGGAGCAGCCAGGTCGGCGACCTCGACGGCCCGCACCTCACGGCGTACGCCGCGGAGGTCATCGGTGCCTTCCAGTGCTGTGAGTTCCGAGGGGGGAGCCTCGGGCAGCGCGCCCAGGGCGGGGGCGGGGAACCAGACGTCGAGGACGTTGTCGGAGGCGTCAAGGGTGGCCAGGCCGTAGCCGGAAGCAGCAGTCACGAGGCAAGCCTACGGAGAGCGGGTTGCAGTGCTGGCCGGGGTCCGGGTGTCGTCCCGCGGTGAGCCTCAGCGCACGACCGAGTCGGGGAACGTGGGTCGCCCCTGCCCGAGGTAAAAGATGCCTGGGTAGTTCTCGAAGCCGAGGCTCGGGTTGCGGCGAAGCACCGAGGAGTCGAGCGAGAGGGTGCCGCTGCGGTCGTTGCTGACGAAGAAGATGGCGCCGCCACCCTCGCTGGCGCGGTTTCCCACCACCTTCGAGTCGGCCATCCGCAGGTGGAAGGTGTTGCCATCGGTGTAGATGGCACCGCCACTACCGCCGCCCGGGGTCCCGCTCTCGGCCGGGTTGGCCCCACGACCGATCGCCCGGTTGCCGGTGAAGACGCTGTCGGTGATCGTCCAGGACACCCCGATCGAGGAGAGGGCTCCGCCGTTGCTGCAGACCCCGCCGGTGAACGTGCTGGCCCGCACCGTCACCGGTCGGTCGTCGTACTGGTCCAGCACGCGTACGGCGGCACCACCGTGGTCGGGGCCGGTCGAGGTGCACCGGTTGTCGACGAAGTGGCTGTTGACGATCCGTAGTTGGCCGCCGCGCACGTAGACGGCACCGCCGCTGCCCTTCTCGAGGTCGGGGGAGTTGGCGTAGCCGTTGCGCAGGGTGAGGTTCTTGATGATCAGGCGCGGGGTGGCCTGGTCGTTGCAGTGGTCCGTGATCCAGATCAGCCGCTTGTCGCAGGTGTCCTGATGCAGGATGCGGCGCTTGCCCGCACCGCTGAGGCTGACCTTGCCGCCGCCGTCGAGGACCACCCGCTTGCTCGTGTTGAGCACCTTCGCCGTCTTCGTCATAACGATCGTGACCGGGGCTGGACCGCAGTTGAAACCGATCACTCCGCCGCGGCGTACGGCGCGCACGACCGCCGCCGACGTGCAGCTCGCAGGGGTGCCTTTGCCGATCACGCGATCAGCCGTTGCTGCCCGTGGGGAATGGTGCGCGGCGTCGGGGGCCGCCTGGCTCGGTGCTGCCGGGGTTGCCACCACCAGCACAGCCAGAGCCGCCGCGACGACTGCTCGCCGCATCCCCGTTCGGCGGGCGTATTCCTCGATCATGTGCACGACGATGTCACGTGCCTCGGTAGGGGCGCCATGGACACCGCCAACCTCACGTAGACGCGCGGACAATGCTCGCTTCCCGTTGGCTGGTGACGGCGGGGATGGGCCTGCGATGGCGACCAATGTCCGCGTGTCTACGCGTCGAGGCGGCGAGGCGTCGAACTGATTCGCGCCACCGCGAGCAGGCGCCGTACGATCACGGCAGGCGTTCGAGCCGTCATCAGCGGCGAGCCTTCGGAAGAACGGGTACGGCGATCCGGCCGGCACCTCACTAGAACCGAACGGGTGGGCCCGGCACAGCCTGCAAAGAAGCGGTCGTCGCCCGGACAATCCAGGGTCACGGCAAGCGAGGTGGTACCGCGGCTTGCGTCGTCCTCGTGGCCCGTCCACGACTCACGATGCCCCGCAGGAGCCCGCGATGACCTACCCCAAGGTCTCCCACACCGCCCCCACGACCGACGCCACCGATGCCGGGGTGTCCAGCAGTCCACGCTTCCCGGCGATCGAGGAAGCAGTCCTGGCCTACTGGGAGTCCGACGACACCTTCCGGGCCAGCATCGAGCAGCGTGACGCGGGTCAGGACGGCAGCAACGAGTTCGTCTTCTACGACGGCCCGCCCTTCGCCAACGGCCTCCCGCACTACGGCCACCTGCTCACCGGCTACGTCAAGGACCTGGTGCCCCGCTACCGCACGATGCGCGGTCAGCGCGTCGAGCGTCGTTTCGGCTGGGACACCCACGGCCTGCCGGCCGAGTTGGAGGCCATGCGCCTCAACGGGATCAAGACCACCGACGAGATCGTCGAGCTGGGCATCGAGAAGTTCAACGACGCCTGCCGAGCATCGGTCCTCAAGTACACCGGCGAATGGCGCGAGTACATCACTCGCCAGGCGCGCTGGGTGGATTTTGAGAACGACTACAAGACCATGAACCCCGACTTCATGGAGTCGGTCATGTGGGCCTTCAAGCAGTTGCACGACAAGGGCCTGGTCTACGAAGGCTTCCGGGTGCTGCCCTACTGCTGGCAGGACGAGACCCCGCTGTCCAACCATGAGCTGCGGATGGACGACGACGTCTACCAGATGCGTCAGGACCCGGCCGTCACCGTCGGGGTGCGCCTGGAGGATCGCGGCGACGAGCTCGACGGCGTCCTGGCCCTGGTCTGGACGACGACCCCCTGGACACTGCCCTCCAACCTCGCGGTCATGGTGGGTGCCGACATCGACTACGTCGTGGTCGAGGCGCTCGTGCCCGGCACGGAGTCCACCGCCCGCTACCTGATCGCCGAGTCCCGGCTGGCCTCGTATGCCCGCGAGCTGGCCCCCCTCGACGGTGCCAGCGAGCACACCGTGCTCTCGCGCCACCGCGGCGCCGACCTGGTCGACCGCGGCTACACCCCGCCGTTCGGCTACTACCTGGGCCACGAGCGGGCCTTCCGCCTCGTCGCGGCGGAGTTCGTGACGACCACCGACGGTACGGGTCTGGTGCACACCGCGGGCGCCTTCGGTGAGGACGACAAGGTCATCACCGACCGCGAGGGCATCGAGGCGGTCATGCCGGTCGGCAAGGACGGCCGCTTCACCTTCCCGGTCACCGACTACGAAGGTATGCAGGTCTTCGATGCCAACCTGCCGATCATCGATCACCTCAAGGCCGTGACCCGGGGCGAGGGCGAGACCGGAGCGGTCACCCCCGGCACCGTGCTGCTGCGCCGCGAGTCCTACGACCACTCCTACCCGCACTGCTGGCGCTGCCGCCAGCCGCTGATCTACAAGGGCGTCTCATCCTGGTTCGTCGACGTCACCGCCATCAAGGCGCGGCTCGTCGACCTCAACCAGGAGATCCGTTGGGTGCCCGAGCACATCAAGGACGGCCAGTTCGGCAAGTGGCTGGAGAACGCGCGCGACTGGTCGATCACCCGCAACCGCTTCTGGGGCTCCCCGGTGCCGGTGTGGAAGAGCGACGACGAGGCCTGTCCGCGGATCGACGTCTACGGATCCTTCGAGGACCTCGAGCGGGACTTCGGCGTCAAGGTCACCGACCTGCACCGCCCGTTCATCGACGAGCTCACCCGGCCCAACCCCGATGATCCGACCGGGAAGTCGACGATGCGCCGCGTCGAGGACGTGCTCGACGTCTGGTTCGACTCCGGCTCGATGCCGTTCGCGCAGGCGCACTACCCCTTCGAGAACGTCGAGTGGTTCGAGAAGAGTCAGCCAGCCGACTTCATCGTCGAGTACATCGGGCAGACCCGCGGCTGGTTCTACGTGCAGCACGTGCTCTCCACCGCGTTGTTCGACCGCCCGGCGTTCAAGTCCGTCATCAGTCACGGCATCGTGCTCGGCAGTGACGGCCAGAAGATGTCCAAGTCATTGC
>JARICB010000056.1 GCA_029264225.1 Nocardioides sp.
GGAAGCGCTCTCCAGGATGTGCATCTGATAGCCGGCCGTGTTGATGAACGCGACCAGATCTCCTCGCCGTACCCCGCCGGGGAAGTGCAGACGCCGCCACGTGAGCAGTTCGGCCTCGATGCAATAGGCACCGACGAGGTAGCCGCTCATCGGTGGCCCACCCGCTGGGTCCTCCTCGACGGGGCTACGGATCAGCACCGGGTCGAGCACGAAGTCGTCGGCCGCCGAGCGGCACTGGGTGCGGTTCATCGCGAGCCCAACGAGCACGTCGTCGCCATACTCCTTGACCATCTCGACCCGAGCCACGGTCAGCCCGCAGCCGTCGAGCAGGCTGCGACCAGGCTCGGCGTGCAGACGCAACCCAGCGCCGGCCAACTGCTCGGCCAGCGTCCGACCGTCGTACTGATGGGCGAGTACGTCCTTGAGCCACTCCCCCCTTACCCGCTCCTGCCACACCGGGTAGACGGTGCCGAGCGGCCGGTCCTGCCAGGTCTTCGATTCCACCGTGGCGAACTCCTGCCACGCTCGCGGGGAATCCAGGTAACTCATCGGGATCCCGCCACCGATGTCGACGAACTCCGGGTGGTGCCCCAGCGTGCAGGCAGTCGCGTTGAGCTCCAGGGTCTCGACCAGCGCCACCGCCCGGTGCGATGCGGCGTAACCGTGCACGTGGAAGTGCCAGCCGGTCAACCGCAACCATCGCCAGCGCGACTCATCGGCCAACCATTCTCGCGCTCGAGCAGCCGGTACGCCGAAGCGCGTCCGCGGCTGGTCCCGGATCTGCGGAGACAGCCGGATCGCGACCGGCGTGGGTCTGCCGAGCTCGGCCGCGATGTCGGTCAGCAATGCGAACTCGTCGTCGTTGTCGATCGAGATCGTGACCCCCGCCTCGACTGCCATCCGGAGCAGCGACTCGGGTTTGATGGCCGCCGTCAAAATCACCCGATCCGGCGCCAGCCCGCGGGCTTCGAGGAGGTCGAGCACCTGGGTCAGTTCTCGCTCGCTGGCGACGTCGATCCCGTGCCCGGCCTCGAGGGCAGCCTCAACCACCGCCAGCGCCTTGTTGGCCTTGCGGGCGAAGAACACCCGCAGCTCGACACCGGCTGCCTCGGCAGCGTCGACGAGCTCGTGCGCGTGCCCGGCCAGCGGCTGGGGCTGGATCAGGTTGACCGGCGAGCCGTGCTCGTCGATCAACGACGTCAGGCCCTCGTGGTCGGCGAGCAGCGCGTCCTGCCAGGGCAGTGTCCGGGCAGGCATGCGAACGTCACCGTGGAGCAGTGCTTGGTCAGTCATGGGAACCTTCCGCTGGCGAAAGTGGCAGGAGTGGCAGGCCCAGCACCGCTCGGGCCCAGTCGTGCGGGCCCCGGTGCAGGTCGCGGTTGAGGGTGTCGTTGCCGAGGCTGACATCTTCGGTCGCCCGGCCTACGACCCACAGCCGGGGGTCGCTCGTGCGCGCGTAAGGGTCGATGGCGACGCCCCGCCCGGTGACCTCGACGAGGCCCGCGGCGACCAGCGAGCCCCAGAGGGGGTCGTCGATGTCGCGGACACCGGGTGGTGCGAGCACCGCGTCAACCACGAGATCAGGGGTGAGCTCGCGCGCGAGCTCCGCCGTGTCTCCTGCACGGACCGTAAGGACGCCGGCGTCGACCAGGGCCAGCAGCTTGGTCGCATTGACGACGGGCGGTCCGAAACTGAGCCGTTCGAGCTCGCGGGTCCAGTCGAGGTAGGCGGGCCAGCCCTCGCGTGGCCAGTCGAGAGTCGGCGCCGGGCGGCACTGGTCCTGCCACCGGGTCAGCGGCCTCTGCATCATCCGCCAGGCCTGCCCGAGCGCCCAGGTGGCATCGATCGGGGCAGCACCGACCGCGACGTCACGACGGTGTCGGAGCCATTCGAGGGGCTCGGCGTCGGGCATCCCGAAGTCGCCGACGAGAGCCTCGATCGCGTCCCGGTCACCCAGCAGTTCGGCGGCGACCCGGCAGACGAACGACGGCACGGACTCTTCGGGGCACCAGCGCTCGACCAGCATCTGTGCACTGTGGATGGTGGGAACCGATGCGAGCATCGCGAGCGTCGACTTCGGCGCCATCGGGCGTCCGGTACGGCTGCTCAGCACGATCCCTGGTTGCTGCGTCGGCGCGTGGTAGCGCTCGTCGAAGTGGCCGCCAAGGCCCTCGCTGAGGGCCAGTGCGGTGTCGATCCCGGTCAGGGCGCACCCCCGCACCAGCACGGTGTCGGCTCCCCGCGCGCGCTCGATCAGCCGCTTCACCGGGAAGGCAGGGACCACGGGCGCGAGGTCGTTCGGCCACCCGTGGTCCAAGCGTCCCGGCCAATCGCGTGCGTGCCCGACGGCGATGAGCACGACGTCGTACGCCGCGGTGCGCGACGCATCCGCAAGATCGAGACGCACCCCCGTGGGCGACACGTTCAGCCCGGTGACGTGCCCCTCCCGGAGTGTGACCAGCCCCTCGGGGAGACCCTCCAGCGCAGCGCGAGCAGTGTCGGCGAGCCAGCGACCGGCCACCGCGCGTGGTGGGTAGCGCTCCGCGTCGGCACCGGAGCCGTGGCGCCCATGTAGATGGAGCCACTCCTCGAAGCCGGGCAGACCGGAGGAGGCGACGTTGAGCCGCAACCAGTCGGGCTGGTCAACGGCGTAGATCGACCCCGGTCCGAGGGGTGTGGTGTCGCTGAAGACGTCGATGCGGTCGGGGAGCCCGGCTCCGGGCAGGCAGCTCAGTTGCGCGAGATGGTCGAGGGCCCAGGTCGCGCGCGGGCCTCCCCCGACGATGGCGACCCGCCTGGCAGTGCCGGATCCCGCGGAGCGGTGTGGACTCATGCGACCGCGGACACCCAGGGCCGGTCGACGAGCAGTCCGAGTTCATGAGCGTCGCAGCCGAGGTTGTCGGCGACCCATTCGTCGTCGTAGACGCTGTGCAGGTAGCGCTCGCCGGAGTCGGCGAGCACCACGGCGAGGTTCATGCCGGGCCCGAAGCGGTGCCCCTCACGGCTCAGCGCGGTGATCACTCCGCCGCTGGACGCGCCGGCCAGCAGTGCCTCGTCGCGCACGAGCCGACGGCAACCCACTACGCAGTCGAGGTCGCTGACCCGCACGATCGCGTCGGGTCGCGCCTGCTCGGCCAACGGTGGCACCGTGCCGGCACCCATGCCGGGCAGCCGCCGTTC